>NZ_LIRL01000425.1 GCF_001419795.1 Streptomyces niveiscabiei | reverse complement strand
GCCCCCGGCACCGGCTCCCCGGTGAACAGCCACCGCCGGTACGCCGCCCGGCCGACGGGTTGCGCGGGGCCGGGCGTCGTACCGGCGGTGGCTGTTCACCGGGGAGCCGGTGCCGGGGGCGGCGGGTTCGCGGGGTCCGGTGGTGCCATGTCCTCAGGCCACCGTGTACTGCGTGTGACCGCTGATGCGGCCGTCCCTGACCTGGAGGATGCGGTCGCAGTGGGCGGCGACGTCGGGGTCGTGGGTGACCATGACCAGGGCGGCCCCCTGAGCGCGGGTGACGGACGTCAGGAGGGTGACGACCTCCGAGCTGGTGCGCTGGTCGAGCGCGCCGGTCGGCTCGTCGGCGAAGACGACGTCCGGCTCGATGACGAGGGCGCGGGCGATGGCGACCCGCTGAGCCTGCCCACCGGAGAGGGCACCGGGGCGGCGCGCCTCCAGACCCTCCAGGCCGAGCGGCGCGAACCAGCGGCGGGCCCGCTCCACCGCCTGCTTGCGCGGCACGCCCTCCAGCATCAGCGGCAGTGCCACGTTCTCCTCGGCCGGCAGCTCGGGCAGGAGCTGGCCGAACTGGAACACGAAGCCGAACCGCTTGCGGCGCAGCGCGCTCAGCCTGTTCTCGCCGAGCCGCTCGATGCTCTCGCCGCGCAGCGTGACCGTCCCTGAGTCGGGGCGGACGATGCCGGCCAGGGTGTGCAGCAGCGTCGACTTGCCGGAGCCGGACGGGCCCATGATCGCGAGCGAGTCACGCTCCTGGACCTGGACGTCCACGCCGTCGAGCGCGACGGTCGAGCCGTACTTCTTCACGAGGCCGAGACCGGCCAGAACGGGAGTCATGAGAGGGAGAGCCTTTCGTCAGGGGAGTGGGTTCGTCAGGGGGGTGGGTGAGCCTCTGCTCAGCGCTCGAACTTCCAGGTGACGGAGGACGGCGTCGCCTTGACGACGCTGACCGGTATCTCGACGGTCCGCCCGTCGTTCTTCTCTCCCCTGCACGTGATCGTCGCGCCCGCGACCGCCTTCAGGCCGGTCGGACAGCTCACGCCCTTGAGCTTGTCGCCGACCCACGGCAGCGGGTGGTTCCTGCTCCGGATCCGGCCCTCGACGATGTTCTTGGACAGGGCCGGATAGCCGTTGACCCGCACCGCCGACCGCTCGTCCAGCCCCGTCGTCGACTGCGTGCCCGACAGGAGGTGCGTACCCACCGCGCCCACGGCGACGGCGGCGGTGGCACAGCCCACCAGACCGATCACGAACTTGCTGCGCTGCATGACATGCCTCCGAACCGGGAGCGGGACAGAAGAGGAGAGGCGAAGCGACCGTTTCGCTCCGTGCCACCACTCTCGCCGCTCGACCCCGCCCTCCGCCTCGGCCGTCCGGCCAGGTTCTCGGCCCGTTTCCCCCACTCGCCCTCGGCCGTTCGGCCGATACGGGGAGGGGTCCGGCGGGGCTACCGTGATCGCCATGTCATCAGTCACCGGCAGGGCCCGGGGCTGCGCACGGGTCCTGGCCGTCGGGACCCTGCCCGCCGCCGCGGTCCTGGACCTCGTGTACGCCGAGGCCGCAGGCGGGTCGGCCTGGGCGGCGGGCGCCGTCCTCGCCGTGGGCTTCGCCGCCGTGCTGTGGCCCGCGACAAAGCGGCCCGCCTGGCTCACGGAGCAGGTCCGCACCGCCGTACCCGCCCTGCTCTCCCTGCTCTACACGGGCGTGATGCTGGGCCTGCGGGAGCCGGGGGCGTTCGGGCCGAGCGAGGTTCTCGTCCTGTTCTGCCTCTTCTTCCTGGCCGTGCGGCAGGTACCGGGGCCGTGGGCCGCCGGGTGCGCCGTCCTGAACGGCCTCGCGCTGTTCGCCCTGCCGGAGCGCTACCTCCAGTCCTTCTCCCTGCACGACGACAGGCTCCTCGCGGCCCTGGTCGTCGGCCTGGTGCTCACCGGGCTCGTCTCCGGGATCGCCGGATATCTGCGGTCCCTGGACTACCGCCGCGTCGTCGCCGTGGGGGAGACCCGGCGGGCCGAGCGGCTCGCCATCGCCGCCGACCTCCACGACTTCGTGGCGCATCACGTGACCGGCATCCTCGTCCAGACCCAGGTCGCCCGCATGATGTCCGACGCCCCGCAGCAGGAGATCGACGGCGTCCTCGCCGGCATCGAGCGCGCCGCGACCGAGGCGCTGGCCTCGATGCGACGCACGGTCGGCGTCCTGCGGGACGTCGGTCCGGAGGCCGTCGAACGCCGCCCCGTCGGCGACCTCGACGGCATCCGCGAACTCGTCGACCGCTTCCCCGGACCCGGACAGCGCGCGATCCTCCACCGCGACCCCGAACTCCCCTCCGGCCTCCCCCACGAGATCCAGGCCGCCGCCTACCGCGTCGTCCAGGAGTCCCTCACCAACATCCGCCGCCACGCCGCCGACGCCACCGACATCCTCGTCACCCTCTTCCCCCACGCCGACCGCCTCGTCGTCATCGTCCAGGACGACGGCCACGGCACCACCCACCTCCCCACCGAGGCCCACGGCAGCGGCTTCGGCCTCGTCGGCCTCAAGGAACGTGTCACAGCCCTCGACGGCGAACTGACCGCCGGGCCACGGCAGGGGCAGGGCTGGGAGGTACGGGCCGAACTCCCGACAGGGGCCAAGCCCCGGGCGAGGAGCGGGGGCGCGGGGGAGAGGGAACTGCGGTGAGGCGGACCGGGGCTGTCACGGGACGGCCGAGGCCCGCAGCGCCTCCGCTTCCCCGCGACAAGCGCCGGCGTCGCTCTCCGCGACGGCTTTATGTCTCCCCTGCCACCCGCGATGTACCGTCCACCCACACCCCACCCAAGGAGGAAAACCCCATGTCAGCCCCCCACACCCGCGAACTCACCGCAGCCCTGGAGACCGGTGGACTGGAGGAGTTCTACCGGGATCTCCACCGGCACCCCGAACTCGCCTTCGCGGAGCACCGTACGGCGGCCAAGCTCGCCGGGCGTCTCAAGGGGGCCGGGTACGAGGTGACGGAAGGGGTCGGAGGGACCGGTGTGGTCGGTGTGCTGCGCAACGGCGACGGGCCGGTCGTGTGGCTGCGGGCCGACATGGACGCGCTGCCGGTGCGGGAGGCGACGGGGCTGCCGTACGCCTCGACGGTCGACGGGGTGATGCACGCCTGCGGTCACGACCTGCACGTCACCTGGCTCGTAGCGGCTGCCGAGGTGCTGGCCGCCGGGCGGGACGGCTGGGCCGGGACGGTCGTCGTGATCGGGCAGCCCGGGGAGGAGGCCGGGAGCGGCGCGGCGGCGATGGTCGCGGACGGGCTGCACGAGCGGTTCCCCCGGCCGGACGCCGTGTTCGGGCAGCACGCCGCGCCCGGACCCGTGGGGTTCTACCCGCACACCCCCGGCCTGACCATGTCCGCCTCGGACGACATCGACGTCGTCGTGCACGGCGTCGGCGGGCACGGCTCGCGCCCCGAGTCGACGGTCGACCCCGTGGTGATCGGCTCGTACATCGTCACCCGGCTCCAGACGGTCGTCGCCCGGGAGATCGCGGCGAGCGAGTCGGCCGTCCTGACCGTGGGCGCGTTCCAGGCGGGGGCCACGCACAACATCATCCCCGCCGAGGCCCGGCTCGCCCTCAACCTCCGTACGCAGAACCCGCGTACCCGGGACAAGGCACTGGAGGCGATCCGGCGGATCGTCAACAGCGAGTGCGACGCGGCCGGTTGCCCGCAGGCGCCCGAGATAGAGGTCGTCTCCAGCTACCCCGTGACCGTCAACGACGCCGCCCTCGACCAGCGCGTCGCCGAGGCGCACCGGCAACTCTTCGGCGAGCACACCGTGTTCGACTTCGGGCCCGTCATGGGCAGCGAGGACTTCTCCGAACTCGCCCCCGAAGGCGTCCCGTACGACTACTGGTACGTCACCACCACCCCCGCGGACGTCTGGGCGGCGGCGGAGGGCGAGGAGCTGAGGGAGAAGTTCGCCAACGTGCCGGGAAACCACAGCCCGCTGTTCGCGCCCGACCTGTCGGCACTGCTGCCGGGCACGCAGACCCTCGTCTCGGCGGCGCTCACCGTACTGCTGAGTCCAGGAACCGAGTGAGGTCCCCGAACACCTCCGCGCGGTTCGTCTCCGCGAACACCTCGTGCCGGGCACCCGGATAGACGTACGAGGTCAGCGAGCCGCCCTCGGTGAGCCGCGCCACGCCGGGGCGGCTTTCGGCGAGGGGGACGAGGCGGTCGTCCTCGCCGTGCAGCCACAGCACCGGCAGCCCGCCCAGGCCGCCGCCCGAAGCGACGGTCCCCAGCGTCGTGCGGAACGCCTCCAGCGTCGCCCGCTTCATCGCCCCGTGCCACACCAGAGGGTCCGCCGTGTACGCCGCCCCGACCGCCGGGTCACGCGAGAGCGCGGCGGGGCTGATCGGGACGTCCGGGATCTCGTCGTACGCCAGGAGCCGGCCCGGCAGCGCCCAGTCCCCGATGACCGGCCCGGACAGGACCAGCGCGGCGAGCCGGCCGCCGGAAAGCCGGTCACCTGAACGCCGGTCACCCGGACTCCGAGCACCCGAACGCCGTTCACCCGGGCTCCGTTCACTCAGGCTCTCGCCGTCCGCCTCCCGTCCCGCCGACCGCTGGGCCAGCCGCGCGGCGATCAGGCCCCCCATCGAGTGGCCCACGACGACCAGCGGCACCCCCGGCCACGACTCCCGCGCCACCGACACCACCGCCTCGACGTCCGTGACCACGTCCTCGAAGTCCCCGACCAGCACCCGCTCCCCGTCCGACAGCCCGTGCCCGGCGTGATCCGGGCCCAGCACAGCCGAGCCGTGCCCCCGCAGCACCCCCGCGAGCTCCTCGTACCGGCCGAGATGCTCCCCGTAGCCGTGGACCAGCACCGCGACGTACCGGGGCCGGGGCACCGCCCACTCGTGCACCGCGATGCGGCCCCGCACGCCGGTCAGGTAACGGACATCGCCCACGCCGCCTCCAGAGATCGAGAAGTCCACAGTGTCACGCGGTGAGACGCCCTTTCCCTACCCCGGATGCATGGGCATAGCATCGGTCAACGCAATGAACACGATGACTCTGTGGCACATCACCGGCTGGGAGTTCGCCGCCCTCGCCCTCGCCGCCCTCCTCGTCGGCTTCTCCAAGACGGCCGTGAGCGGCGCGAACACCGTCAGCCTCGCGGTCTTCGCGGCGGTCCTGCCGGCCCGCGCGTCCACCGGCGTCCTGCTGCCGATCCTGATCGCCGGGGACGTCCTCGCCGTCCTCACCTACCGCCGGCACGCCCACTGGCCCACGCTGTGGCGGCTCTTCCCGGCCGTCGCGGCGGGGGTGATCGTCGGGACGGTGTTCCTCGTGTGGGCCGACGACGAGGTCGTACGGACCTCGATCGGGGCGATCCTGCTGCTCATGGCGGGGGTGACGATCTGGCGCCGCCGCCAGGCCGAACCCGTCGACGAGCCCGACGCCGTCGTCACCCGCGCCGGGCGGTTCAAGGCGCGGTCCTACGGGGTGCTCGGGGGGTTCACGACGATGGTCGCGAACGCCGGGGGGCCGGTGATGTCGATGTACCTGCTGTCCGCCGGGTTTCGGAAGCTGGGGTTCCTGGGTACGTCCGCGTTCTTCTTCCTGATCGTCAACGTGTCCAAGGTGCCCTTCAGCGCCGGGCTCGGGCTCATCGACGGGAACTCGTTGCTGCTCGACGCGGCGCTGGTGGTGTTCGTCGTGCCGGGGGCGCTGATCGGGCGGTGGGCCGTCGACCGGATCAACCAGCAGTTGTTCGAGAGGCTGGTGATCGCGGCGACTGTGGTGGGAGGGGCGCAGCTGCTGCTCCGGTGAGCCACGCCGACGTCGCCGCCAGGCCGCCGAACGTGTAGAAGTGCAGGGCCACTTCGCCGTGGATCTCCGGTACGAGGCCCGCCGCGAGCGCCCGCAGGAAACGGTCCGGGCCCGCCGTACCCATCAACTGCGTCAGCGAGAAGCCGTACTTGCGGGCTATGCCGGTGCTCGTGGCGACGCCGAAGCGGCGGGCGTACGCGAGGAGGCGGCGGACGCCGGCCGGGCCGGGGACGCCGATGCGGACGGGGACGTCGACGCCCCTCGCCCTCGCCTCTTCCAGCCACGCCAGGACCGGGTCCACCGCGAAGCCGAACTGGGTGGTGACCGTTGCCGCGAGGTTCTGTTCCCTCAGCGCCGAGGTCTTCTCCTCCAGCGCCGACCACAGGGCCTCGGTGCCGATCGCCGGGTGGCCCTCCGGGTAGGCGGTGATGCCGACGTGCCGTACGCCGTGCTCCTCCAGCAGGCCCGAGCGGATCACCGACAGGGCGTCGGGGTACGGGCCGTGCGGGGTCGTCGGGTCGCCCGCGACGACGAACACGGACTCCACTGCCTGCGCCGAACGCAGGGCCGCGAGGGTTTCGCCCAGCTCCGCCGGGGAACGCAGGCGGCGCGCCGACAGGTGGGGTACGGGGACCAGCCCGTGCTTCCCTACGGCTCGCGCGGCGTCGACCCTCGTGTCCAGGTCCTCGGACGCGAGGTGCGTGATGTTGACCCGGGTACCGGGCGCGAGCCCCGCACCCTCCAGGGCCGGGGCGTCCTTACCGGTCATCTCCAGGGACGCGCCGAGGAACAAGGAGTGCGGTGCCGTCATGCGTCGTCGAGTTCCTCACCTGGTGAAAAGGGGCGGACCAGGCTAACAAGCGGGGGTACGGCCGCGCTGTGGCGGGCGTCTCGTAGGGTCGGGGCTGTGCATGTGCTGATCCTCGGAGGGACGACGGAGGGCCGGGAACTCGCGGCTGCGCTGAGCGGGGCGAGCCTTGCCGCCTCTGCGGCTTCTGGGCCTGCGGCCTCTGCGGGCCTCGCGCCTACGGCCTCCGCCGCCCCCGCGCCCGCCGCCTCCGA
>NZ_LIRL01000424.1 GCF_001419795.1 Streptomyces niveiscabiei | reverse complement strand
GGACAGATGAGCGCGGAGGCGATCGGCCGGACCGGCCTGAGGGTCAGACTCACCCAGTGGCTGCGTGGCGGCGCCCCCGGCACCGACGCCGGCGGGGAGCGCGAAGCCCTCCTGCTGGCCGCCGCCGGAGCGGGCCTGCCGCTCGCGCCCGCCGCCCACCCGGCCCCCGGCTACCGCTGCTCCTGCGACCGCGTCGGCTGCCCCACCCCGGCCCGCCACCCCGTCTCCTTCGCCTGGCAGACCCAGTCCACCACCGACCGCGCCCAGGTCGAACGCTGGGTACGCCACCAGCCGCAGGCCAACTTCATCACCGCGACCGGCACCACCCACGACGTCCTCGACGTCCCCCGGCAGGCCGGCCGCGCCGCCCTCGACCGGCTCCTCGCGGCGGGCATCGAGGTCGGCCCGGTCGCCGAGTCCGACGACGGCCGCGTCCTCTTCTTCACCCTCACCCGGGGCACGCCCGACGACGAGGACGAGTGGTGGCCCTGCGAGCTGGACTGCCACCCCGAGACGATGGACGAACACCCCGGGCTGCGCTGGCACTGCCGGGGCTCCTACGTCCTGGTCCCGCCCGCGCGGCTGCCGGGCGACGACGGGCGGTCGGTGCACTGGGTACGAGGCCCTGAGTACGCGCTGCCGGACCCGCTGAGCCTGCTGGAGGTCCTGACGGACGCGTGCGCGAGGTATGCGGAGACGGGGCACGGAGGGGAAGACGTAGCAACCGGTTCCTGGCCGTCGCGGACCTGACGTTGCTGTAACCGGTTGCCCTCGGGTTTCCGGAGCCGGCCGCGCGCCGCGTTGCTGCAACCGGTTGCTCCCCGTTACTCCCCCTTCGCGCCGGTCAGCCCCTCCACCCTGCTCAGCAGCGATACTTTCCCGTCCCCGACGCCCTTCATCGGGTCGACGGCGACCGCGTTCGACACGAACTCCATCGTCAGGGACTGCTTGATCTCGCCGGTCGTCAGCGCCTTCACGCTCGCGTTCGGCGTGGGCACGGCGGTCCCGGCGGCGGCCGTCTGCTTCGTGTAGTTGTGCCCGGAGAAGAAGACGAGGGCGCCCCCGTCGGCGGTGCGCAGCGCGACCGGACGGTAGTCGCTGTCGTTCAGCGGCTCGTCGATGTACTGCGTCGCGAGCCCCGGCCGGGTCGCCTTGTCCCGGTTCGCGCGCAGCACGCTCGTGTACGCCCCGTCGGCGAACGTGCCCTGCCCGGTCCGCAGATAGTCGGCGTACGCGGCGCTCAACCGGTCGGTGGAGACGGCGAGTTCGGGCGAGGCGGCGGGCACCTCCTCGGCGTACCCCTGCGCGTCCCGCTTGAGCGCGGGCAGCTTGCCCGGCGCGACCAGCGTGAGGAACGCGGCCTGCCAGGGCTCGGCGACGTCGTTGCGCGTGAACACCATCAGCCAGCGCGCCGCCCCGCCCCGGTTGGCCTGCGAGTCGGCGACGAACCAGCGCGGCCAGCCCGCCTTCTTCGGGATCGTGACCTGCACGTCGGAGAGGGCCAGCGGCTGGTGGTTGGGGTTGCCGCCGGGGTCGGTGATCTTCCCGGCCTTCAGCCGCGCCGCGTCGATGACGCCGAGGGGGCCGGTCGTGTAGTCGGCGTCCAGCGAACTGTCGTACGCCTTGTCGGCCTTGTTGTAGGCCGCCGTGAACTCCTGGACCGCCTTGGCGGCTTCGGCCGGGGTCGTGGTCGGGACGACCTCGCGTTCCCCGTGGATCACCACACAACCGCTGGCCGTGAGGGACACACCGGTCAGTACGACCGCTATGAGCGCGTTCCGGTCACGCCTGCGCAGCCTGATCATCAGGTGACTTCACCTTCCTCTTCCCGGAGGCGAACCCTACCGGGGCGAGGAAGAGAGCGAGCGTCGGGACCAGGTACAGGAGCCACACCGTGACCTGGAGCACGGTCGGGTCCGGCTGGAAGTTGAACACGCCCTTCAGCAGCGTCCCGTACCAGCTGTCCGGCTCGATCGTGTCACTGATGTCGAAGGCCAGCTTGTTGAGACCGGGCAGCCACCCCGCCTCCTGCAAGTCGTGGAATCCGTAGGCGAGTACGCCCGCCGCGACGACGACCAGCATCCCCCCGGTCCACGTGAAGAACTTGGCGAGATTGATCCGCAGCGCACCCCGGTAGAACAGCCAGCCCAGCAGTACGGCGGTGGCGAGCCCAAGTCCCGCCCCGATCAAGGGCCTTGGCGTCCCGTCCCCGGCGGCGTGCACGGACGTCCAGATGAACAGGGCCGTCTCCAGGCCCTCCCGGCCGACGGCGAGGAACGCGGTCGCCACCAGCGCGCCCGTGCCCATCGCGAGCGCGGCGTCCAGCCTGCCGTGCAGCTCGGCCTTCAGATGCCGCGCGGTGCGCCGCATCCAGAACACCATCCACGTCACGAGCCCGACCGACACGACCGACAGCGACCCGCCGAGCGCCTCCTGCGCCTCGAACGTCAGCTCCTGCGACCCGAATTCGAGCGCGCACCCGAAGGCGAGCGCGATCACGACGGCCGTCCCGACGCCGAGCCAGATCGGCTTCAGCGCGTCCCTGCGGCCCGTCTTGACGAGGTACGCGATGAGGATGCAGACGACGAGACTGGCCTCAAGCCCTTCCCGCAGCCCGATCAAGTAGTTGGAGAACACCGGGTCATGCCCCCTTGCCGCTCGGCTCGAACAGGGTCCGGCCCCACCAGTCGTCCGCGTCCCGGACCCCCGGCGGCACGGCGAACACCCCCGAACCCACGTGCTGGATGTACTCGTTGAGCGCGTCGGTCGCCAAGTGCCGCTGGATCTTGATGAATCCGTCCCGCACATCCCGCTGGTAGGCGAGGAAGAACAACCCCGCGTCCAGGCGCCCGAGTCCGTCGGTCCCGTCGGTGAACGAGTAGCCCCGGCGCAGGATCGTCGACCCGCCGTTGGAGTCGGGGTGCGCGAGCCGCACATGCGCGTCCGGCTTCATCGCCTTCAGGAACGGCGCGTCGTGCTCCTTCGCCTTGCCGACCGGAGCGCCCTCGCCCTTGTCCCGCCCGAACACATCTTCCTGCTCCTGCAAGGACGTTCGGTCCCAGGTCTCGATGTGCATCCTGATCCGCCGGGCCACGAGATACGACCCGCCGGCCATCCACGCCGGGCCGTCCTTCTCGGACGCCCACACGAACTTCTCCAGCCGGTCCGTCTCGGTCCCCGCGATGTTCCGGGTGCCGTCCTTGAACCCCATGAGATTCCGGGGAGTTTGGGCTTCCGGGGTGGTCGACGAGGTCTTCCCGAACCCGAGTTGGGACCACCGCACGACGACTTTCCCGAACCCGATCCGCGCGAGATTCCGGATGGCGTGCACGGCGACCTGCGGATCATCGGCACACGCCTGCACACACAGATCCCCGTTGGACCGCGCCAAGTCCAGCGCCTCGCCCGGGAATTGAGGCAACTCGACCAACGCCTCCGGCCGCTGCCCGCCGAGCCCGAACTTCGCGAACAACGACGGCCCGAACCCGATGGTCAGCGTCAGCCGCGACGGCTTCAGCCCCAGCGCCTCCCCGGTGTCGTCCGGCGGAGCCTCCGCGAGCCCCCCGAACGCCCCCTCCCCGACCGGCCTCCCGGCAGTCATCTTCCGCGCCGCATCCGTCCAGTCCTTCAACAACTGCACGAACTCGGCCCGTTCGGCCGTCGTCACATCGAACGCCGCGAAGTGCAGACGGTCTTGTACGGCGGTCGCGATACCGGCCTGGTGCTCGCCGTGGAACTCGACAGCCGTGGAGGGGTCACCGGATCCCGTGTCACCGGTGACCGCCACGGCGGTGCCGGCCGCCACCGCACCGAGCGCGAGCCCGGCGCCGCCCCAGCCCAACAGGGCGCGGCGGGAAGGGGGTTGAGAGGTCGCCGGGGTCACGGGGGCCTCTGGAGTGGGCGTCTCAGACATGTCCGGGTGCCCTTACTTGACCACGGCCGCGGCGAGCTTGGACAGCGGTTCCGCGAGCGCGTTCACCGCGTCCGACAGCTCCTTGCGCTGCGCCTCGGTCACCTTGTCGTAGGACACGAAGTCGTAGGACGCCTTGTCCGCACGGTACTTGTCGAGCAGCGCGTCCAGCGCCGCGAACTGCTTGTCCAACTCGGTGACCAGCGAAGGGTCGTTCTGCTGGGCGATCGGCCGCAGCAGCGTGAACGCCTCCTGGGCGCCCTCGACGTTCGCCTTGAAGTCGACGAGGTCCGTGTGCGAGTAGCGGTCCTCCTCGCCGGTGACCTTGCCGGTCGCGACCTCGTCCAGGAGTTCCTTGGCGCCGTTGGCCATCGACGTCGGGGTGATCTCGGCGGTGCCGACCCGCTTCCGCCAGTCCGTGAGGTCCTTGACGAGCTGCGCCGCGAGCGTCTTCTCCTCGGCGCCGATCTTCCTGTCCTGCCACAGGGACTTCTCCAGGCGGTGCCAGCCCGTCCACTTCTGGCCGGGGTCCAGGCCGTCCGCGCGGGTGTCGACCAGGGGGTCGATGTCGCCGAACGACTCCGCGACCGGCTCCGTGCGCTCCCAGCCGATGCGGGACGGGGCGTACGCGGCTTGCGCCGCCGCGAGGTTGCCCGCCTGGATCGCGTCCGTGAACACCTTCACCTTCGGGAGCGTCGCGTCCGCCTGCTCCTGCGCGTACTCGCGGTACTCCGCCACCGCCTTGTCCAGGCGGGGGTCGCGCTTCGTGGCCGACTTGCCGGTCACCGAGAGGGGCTGGCGGATGCCCTTGCCCTTCATGCCCGGCTTGCACGCGATCTGGTAGTCGCCGGCCTTCACCTCCGCCGTCAGCCGCTGCTTCGTGCCCGCGCCGATGTTCTCCCGCTCCGAGACGATCCTGTCGTCCGGGAACAGCAGGTACACCTCCGTGACCTTCGAGCCCTTGTTCTCCACGGCCAGTTCGACGTGGCCCGCCGCCACCGACTTCTTCGACGNNGATGACGTGGTCGCCGTCCTCCGCCTTGCTCTTCTCCGTGCAGGCCGTGACGGCGGTCAGTGCCGCGAGGGTCGCGGCTGCGGTGGCAACGAGTCTGGCGGCGCGCATGCGGGGTCTCCCGGGTGGCTGAAAATGTGCGTGACGGGGCTCACAGGGTTCGGTGAGGCTTGCCTAACTTAGCTCAGGCTTACCTGGGGCATACCCCTGCGTGCAGTGATTCACCTCTCAAAAATGGCGTACGGGTACGGGGTGGTTACGGTCGGCTAAAGCGGACGCAATGCCGACGTAATGCCGACGTCAAAGGAACTTCAAAGGTTCGAGCGATTCAGCGGGGTGCCCCTACGGGTGGGGTGTTCCTGCGGGGGGTGACGAGGAGGGTGGCGTTTCCGGGGTGGGGGAGGACCTCGATGGGGTGGTCGTAGACCTTCGACAGGAGGGCGTCGGTGAAGCTCTCCCTCGGCGGGCCTTCCGCCG
>NZ_LIRL01000423.1 GCF_001419795.1 Streptomyces niveiscabiei | reverse complement strand
GCGCCGGGGGCGAGCGCGGTCGCCAGCGCGGGCCACAGCCGCGCCGGATCGGCCGACGGCAGCGAGCCCACCGCGTACACGACGTCGTACGCCGCCGGCTCGCGCCGCAGGTGCTCGACGGGGTCGGCGGCGATCAGCCNNCGTCGACCTCGACGCCGTACGTCTCGACCAGGTGCGCGGCGTCGTCGGCCGGGCCGCAGCCGAGGTCCAGGACGCGGCGGCCGGCGAGGTCGCCGAGCGAGCCCCAGTTCAACGGACCGGGTGCTTGCTCATGATCGACACCCGGTTGAAGGCGTTGATCGTCACGGCCGCCCAGATCACCGCCGAGAGCTGCTCGTCGGTGAACACCTCGCGCGCCTCGGCGTACGCGGCCTCCTGGGCGTCCGCGTCGGTGGTCAGGGTCGTCACCTCGGCGAGGGCCAGGGCCGCGCGCTCCTCGGGGGTGAAGAGCGCGGTGTCCCGCCAGGCCGCGAGGACGCCGAGGCGGCGCGGCGTGTCGCCCTCGCGCAGGGCCGCCTTCGTGTGGACGTCCAGGCAGAAGGCGCAGCCGTTGAGCTGGGACACCCGGAGGTTGACCAGCTCGACGAGCGTGCGGGGCAGACCGGCGTCGGCGGCCGTCGCCCGTACGGCCTCCGAGGTCTGGACGAGGGCGTGGTACGCCTTCGGGCTCTGTTTGTCGATGTAGATCCGTCGCGTCACGGGACGATCCAACCACGGGCCGGTCGCGACCACCCCTCCCCGTGCCCTATGATTGATCTTGCGGCCGACGCCCCAACTCGGGGAAACGGCCGATGCGTTGGTAGTCCAAGGAAAGACGCCCCGCTTCCTGCGGGGAGATGCAGGTGCAAGGCCCGCCCAGCGCTCCGAGACGAAGCCCGTCCCACAACTGTGGGGCGGGCTTCGTACGTTGAGAGGTCTACGCCGGTTCGAGGCGCTCCCGCAGCCGCCGCGCCAGCTCCAGCCGCTGCACCTTCATCGTCGCCGTCCGGGGCAGTTCGGCGAGCGGGATCTGCACCGGCGTGGAGAGCTGCGGGAAGTCCTGCACCGCGCGCCGCCAACGGGCGTGGTCCAGCGGGACGTTGTTCTTCGTGCACACCACCGGCACGGGATCGCCCGCGGGCCCGGCGACGAGCACCAGCTCGATCAGCTCGTCGAGCCGGCCCAGGACCGCGTCCTCGACCTCCAGCGTCGAGTCGACGTTCTCGATGACGTCGACGGCCCGGTCCAGGACGTGCACCCGCCCCCACCGGTCCCGGTAGCCGACGTCGCCGGTACGCCACCAACGCCCGTTGCACTCCTGCCGATAGCGCTCGTCCTCGGCGTAGTAGGTGATCGCCCGGCCGTCGCTCATCACCTCGATGAACCCCGGCGTCTTCTTCGACGGCCGCTGCCCGTCACGCGGCACGACCCGCACATGGGTCATGCCCGGCAGCGGGTAGCCGAGGCAACGGCCGTTCGCCGTCAGGGCGTTCTTGCGGGTGTACCAGCGCGCGACGAGCGGGCCGCACTCGCTCTGCCCGTAGAACTGGAAGAAGATCGGGCTGCGGCGCAGGGACGCGGAGAGCAGTTTGTGGATCGTGGGCGGGTGGATCGCGTCGAACGTGCCGCTGTAGTACTTGACGTTGGACAGCGGGCGCAGCGGGTGTTCGACCAACTCCTCCCACTCCACGAAGGTGTTGGGGTGCGTCTCGACGATCCCCGGCTTCGTGCGGGCCAGCAGCGGCGCGACCCGCTCCGGCTCGCTGTCGTCGATGACGACGATCGGCATGCCGTGCTCCAGCATCACCGCCAGCGCCATGTACATGCGCGAGTGCACGAACGACACGTGCACGGCGTACGTCTCCCGGTTGCGGATCAGCGCGACCAGCTGTTCCTGGGGGCGGTAGCGCCCGCGCAGCGACAGGGCCGTGTGCACGACCAGCTTCGGCACGCCGGTCGTGCCGGACGTGTGCGTCATCAGCGCGGGCTGGTCCCCGTCGAGCCGGACCGGCGTACGGCGCGGGGCGCCGGCCAGCGACTCCAGCGAGACGGTGCCGGGGCGGTCGCCGCGCGGGACGATCACCCGGGACGCGGACTCGGCGAGCGGCAGGTCCGCCAGCTCGTCGCCCAACTTGGCCTCGTCGGTAAGGAGGTTGGGGCGCTCCAGCCGGTCGAGCAGGGCCCGGACCGTCGTGCCGTCCAGCGCCGGGGACAGCAGGACCGGCACCGCGCCGAGCCGGGACGCCGCGCAGGCCAGCAGGTAGATGTCGAAGTTGTGCGTCTTGTACAGGGCGAGGTGCTCGCCCGCCCGGACGCCCGCGGCCCACAGCCGCGCGGCCAGGTCGTCGACGAGGTCGGCGAGCGAGGCGAACGTCAGCTCGCGGCCCGCCTCCGGGACCGTGTCGATGTCGTGGTCCAGGGTGACCGGCACGCCCGGGTTGCGGGCCGCGGCCTCCTCCGGGATCAGCCCGAGCCTCAGCGGCTTCTTGCTGGCGGGCAGGTGGAGCGCCATCATCCCTCCTGGGGGCTTGCGAAGGTGGTGGACAGCCGCTGCGTCAGCAGCCGTGCGTCGGGGTCGGTCAGCCGGATCGCGAAGGTGTCGCGCAGGGCGCGGATCACCTCGTCGCCGGTCAACTCGCGTTCTTCGGTGCGGCAGTCGGCGTACCGGGTCGTCAACCGGCTGTTCATCAGGGTCTGCTGGCTGTACGCGTCGCCGCGCATCGCGACGAGCTTGCCCGTGAACGTGGAGCGCGGGTGGGTGGCCGTGTAGTGGTTGGAGACGTCGAAGTCGACCGCGTGGTGGTGTTCCAGGCGGAACGCGTACAGGTCGAACCAGCCGTCGGCGTGCAGGGACTGGAGCACCCAGTCCGCTTCGCCCTCGCGGACCAGGCGCCAGGCGAAGCCGCCCTCGGCGTGGGTCGCGCCGTCGGCGAAGGGGAGCGGGGCGAGGAGGCCCTCGGCGCCGAAGCCGACGTCCGCGAGGTGTCGCTCGCCGTCGATGTCCACGAGGAGCGTCGTGTGGGCGCGGTAGCGGATCAGCTTCCTGCCCTGGCGGACCCGGGCCAGGAGGCGGGTCACCGGGACGCCGGTCGCCTCCAGGGCCGCGGCGTACAGGAGGTTGTGCTCGAAGCAGTAGCCGCCCCGGCCGGATGCCACCAACTTCCGCTGGATGTCCGGGAGTTCGAGGGAGATGCCGCGCTCCAGGGCGACGTCCACGTTCTCGAACGCGATCGCCGACTTGTGCGCGCGGTGCAGGGACTCCGGTGTCGTGGGGGCCGGCGGGTGGCCGATCCGGCGCAGATAGGCGGCGAGATCCAGCAGGTGCCCGCCCCATTGCGGGTCCCTCGGCGGTGACGGGGTGAGTACGGTGCGGTCCGTGGCCATGCGCCGGATCCTCCGAGGGGGGTCCGGCGCCGGGCAACGCGGCCGAAAGCAGTTCGTCAGGTCCCCGGCGGGGGGAACGCGGCGACCGCGCAGGCCACCGAGGCGAGGGTCAGATGACGGTGCCAGCCCGTCAGTGAACGGCCCGCGAAGTCCCGCAGACCCGTCTGCCGGGCCCTGGTCGCGGCCGTGCGGGTGACCCGGTCCGTGTGCTTCGTCAGGCGCAGGAGGACCGGGGCGGGGAGGCGCATGTTCGTCACCCAGAAGTTCGCGGGGGGTCTGCGGGGGTCCGGCCATTCGCCCAGCAGAAGTGCCGGTCTGCGGGCGGGCGTCGTCACCGGGACCGCCGCGGCGAGGGAGACGGACGGGGCCGGTGCGCCGTCGTGCCATTCCACCGGGCGGCGCAAGGAGGTCACCGCCGCGAGCGTCTCCCGCGCCGTGCGGGTGCCCGCGCCGTAGCCCGGCAGCGCCGGGTCCGCCATCCGTACCGGGGTCGCGGGCCGGGTGCGGGCGATCATCGGGAGTTCCGCGAGGGGGAGGTGCGTGAGGGCCGTCGGGGTGTCGATGCCACCTACGTCCAGGACCACGGGGCGCTTCGGGGTGAGGGCGGATCCCGTCGCTTCCAGGACCGCCGCCGTCACCGCGACGACCGCCACCGCGCATCCCCACAGCGCGGACGGGCGGCCGAAGGACGTCTCCGCCGGGCCCGCGATGGCCAGGGCGACGGGGACGAGGGCGACGGAGCCGAACCAGTCGTAGGCGGAGACGCGGGACAGCTTCTCCTCCGGGATCTCCTGGTGGAGGGCGGTCATCCAGCTCACCCCGAAGACCTCGACGGTCAGGCCGGTGAGGAACATCACCGCGCACAGGACGGCGATCGGCGCCGGGACCGCGAGGGCGGCGGCCGGGAAGGCGTAGGGGAAGACGCAGAGGGTGCCGACGAGGAGCAGGCGCCGGGGGTGCCAGCGGGTCATCAGGAGGGCGCCGGCGACCGTGCCCGCGCCGAAGAAGCCGAGGGCGATGCCCCAGGGGGCGGCGCCGCCCAGGTGGTCGCGGGCGACGAGGGGGCCGTACACCGCGTCCGCCGCGCCCGCCAGGGCGTTGGCGATCGAGAACTGGAGGACGATGCCCCACAGCCAGGGGCGGCTGCTGAACTCCTGCCAGCCCTCCCGGAGATCGGCGAACAGGCCCTGGGAGCCGGTGCGTTCGGGGATGTGGCGTACGTCGAGGAACGCCCGCAGCGAGCCTGCGACCGCGAAGGCCGCCGCGTCCACCGCGAGGACCCAGCCGGGGCCGACCGCGGCGACCATGGCCCCGCCGAGCGCCGCGCCGCCGAGCGCCGCACCCTGCATCGCCGTCCGGTAGACGGCGAACGCGCGGCCCGCCTGGGACCCGGAGACCGAGGACAGGAGCATGCCCTCGGACGCCGGGCCGAAGAACGCCTGGCCGGTGCCGCCCAGTGCGCTGAGCAGCATCATCTGCCACAGCTTCGGCTCGCCGGCCAGGACGAGCACGGCGAACGCGCCCTGCGAGAGGAAGTTGAGCGCGTTCGCGGCGACCATCACGCGGTGGCGGGGGAGGCGGTCCGCGACCGCGCCGCCGATCAGCAGGAACAGGACCAGCGGGAGGGTGCGGGCCGCCGCGACGAGACCCACGTCGCCGCCGTCGCCGCCGGTTTCCAGTACGGCGAACGCGGCGGCGATCAGGGCGCCTTGAGCGCCGAGGTTCGTGACGAACGCGGCGGCGGTGAGGAGGGTGTAGTTGCGTCCGGCCCAGGCGGGTCTGCGGGCACCGGAGTGGGGGGTGGCGGCTCGGGTCACCGGGTGACTATCGCGGCCGGGCGTGCGGGCCGACAAACGGATTATCGACGCGCGGGTGCCACCCCCCTTTCGAAGAAGAACCTCAGCCCTCCACCGGGTCCCCGTGCAGCCGCACCGTGCTCAGGATCTTCATGATCGTCGCGTCCGGCACCTCGTCCTTGACGCCCTTCGCCGTGGACAGCGTCCACGACACGAAGTCCCCCTTCGAGTTCTTGAACCCGAACGTGATGGCCTTGCCGTCCGCCGCGCACTTGCCCTTCGTGGGGTTGTTCGCGGACCGCGCCCAGCCGTAACTGCCCGCGATCCCGGCGGCGGTGGTGTACGGCGTGCCCTTCTTGTCGAAGGTGATGCTCTTCTTGTCGGGGTTGGTGTACCCGCCGAACACCCACCACGCGGGCGTGTTCACGGCGATCTCGTCGGTGTTCTTCGCCCCGGACGCGCCCTTCGTGCCGGTCACGCCGAGCCGCGAGTCGCTGGTCTTGCCGTCCTTGTCGGGGTCGGACGTGCACCACTTCGGCTTCAGCGCGGCGGTGCCGGTCATGATGACCGAGTCGTAGCCGGTGGGCTTGGCCTTGTCCTCCCACTCGTAGCCGAGCGCGGTCCCGGGCGGCTGCACCTCCCACTCGGGCGGCACGTCGAACGCGGTGCCCCACTTGGGGTTGATGACGACCTTCCACCCCGCGACCGTCGGCTTCTCCTCGCTGTCACCGCTGCGCGGGTTGGACCCGGCGTCGGTGGAGACGGACGGCGTCGGCGTCGGCGACGCGGAGGCGCTCGCGCCGCCCCCCTTCGCCTCGGTCTTCGTGCCGCCGTCGTCGCCGAGCACCACGAACCCGGTCACCGCGGCGGTCAGCACGACCGCCGACGCGGAGACGATCGCGACGAGCTTCGTCCGGTTGCGGCCACCGCCGCCGCCCCCGCCTCCCGGCTGCGCCTGCGGACCGCCCACGACGGTCGGCGCGCCCCAACCGGGCTGCTGCGCATAGGGGTTGGGCTGCTGAGCCCCAGGCTGCGGGTAGCCCGGCTGCGGGTACCCGGGCTGCGCCGGACCGGGCTGCGGGGCGCCCGGCTGCTGGGCGCCGGGCTGCTGGTAGCCGCCCTGCTGGTACGGATTGCCCTGCTGATAGCCCGGCTGCTGATACGGATTGTTCTGCGCCTGCGGGTTCTGCTCTCCCCCGGGCGGCTGCTGTCCTTGCCACATGCGGAGAAACCCTAGTGGCGCCGTGGTCGCCTTTCGGCCACCACCCCCGGACGCTCACGGTTCGATCACGACTCGGACGGTTCGCCCGTGTCCGTACCCCCCTGGCCGCCGTTGGCTACTCGTGGGTAACATCCCGGCATGAGCGCTGACCAGAAAACCCTCGGCGAGCAGCTCGCCGCCACCGTCCCCTTGGTCCGGACCCTCGGCCTGGAGTTCCTGGAGACCAGCCGGGAGCGGGCCGTCCTCGCCCTCCCGGACCAGGGCGCCTTCCACAACCACGTCGGTGGCCCGCACGCCGGCGCCATGTTCACCCTCGGCGAGTCCGCGAGCGGCGCCATCGTCCTCGCGGCCTTCGGCGACCAGCTCTCCCGCGCGGTCCCCCTCGCCGTCAGCGCCCAGATCGCCTACAAGAAGCTCGCGATGGGCCGCGTCACCGCCACCGCCACCCTCGGCCGCCCGGCCGCCGACGTCGTCGCCGAACTCGACAAGGGCGAACGCCCCGAGTTCCCCGTCACCATCGAGATCCAGCGCGAGGACGGCGCGGTGACCGGCGAGATGACGGTGGTCTGGACCCTCCGCCCCAACAGCTGACCCCGTACGACGCGGGAGGGGCCCGGCATCTTCAGGCGGCCAGCCGCCTCCCCCCGGCCCCCTCCTCGAACCCGGCGACGAACTCCTTCAGCCACGCCGTGAACTCCGGCCCGAGGTCGGCCCGCGCGCACGCGAGCCGCACCACCGTGCGCAGGTAGTCGGCCTTGTCGCCGGTGTCGTAGCGCAGCCCCTCGAAGATCACGCCGTGCACCGTGCCGCCCGCCGCGAGTTCCTGGAGCGCGTCGGTGAGCTGGATCTCGCCGCCCCGGCCGGGCGGGGTGCGCTCCAGGACGCCGAAGACGGCCGGGTCGAGGACGTACCGCCCGATCACGGCGTACCGGCTGGGCGCGTCCGCGCGCGCCGGCTTCTCGACGAGCCCGGTGACGCGTACGACGCCGTCCTCGCCGGTCGGCTCCACGGCCGCGCAGCCGTACAGGTGGACCTGCTCCGCCGGCACCTCCATCAGGGCGACGACGCTCCCCTCGTACCGCTCGCGGACCTCCAGCATCTCGGTGAGCAGGTTCTCGCGGGCGTCGATCAGGTCGTCGCCGAGCAGGACCGCGAACGGCTGGTCGCCGACGTGGTGCCGGGCGCACAGGACGGCGTGGCCGAGGCCGAGGGGGTCGCCCTGGCGGATGTGGTGGATGTCGGCGAGCCGGGCCGGGTCGCGCACGGCGTCCAGGCGGACCGTGTCGCCCTTCGCGGCGAGGGCCTGCTCCAGTTCGAAGGCGTGGTCGAAGTGGTCCTCGATCGCGCGCTTGTGGCGGCCGGTCACCATCAGGACGTCGTCGAGACCGGCCGCGGCGGCCTCCTCGACGACGTACTGGATGGCCGGCTTGTCGACGACCGGGAGCATCTCCTTCGGGGTCGCCTTCGTCGCCGGCAGGAAGCGGGTGCCGAGGCCGGCGGCCGGGACGACGGCTTTGCGGACGGTGGGCGCGGGGCGGCGGGGGGCGGTCATGCGGCCATGCTGGACCGCCGGTCTGGGAGTACGCCGGGAGCCGGATCGGAGAAACCTGTGGATCCGCGCCGGATCTTCGCCGGGGGTGGATCCGGAACGAGCGGCGAACGACGGGCCGCCGTACGGAAGTTGAAGATTTCGTGTGCCATCCACCGGGGCGCGCGCACAAGTTGAGGTCCGTCTTCCGGGCGCCCGGCGGAAGTTTTCGAATGCCGGTGCGGATACCGGCGGTAACTTATCTGAAATTCCGGCTGTTTGAACTTGGGTCACCCGAACTTCTTGTTTCCAATGAGGCGTATGTGCGAAGGTAAGCGTCCCTTAAGGACGGTCGGTTCAGGCCAAGCGAGCCGATCCGGCCACAGGTACGCACCAATCACGCACCTGCTTTTCCGGCGCGCCCTTATTCCCTGGGTGGACGCCGGCTTGGAAGGAAATGGTTCCGTGCAGTCGCCCAACCCACCCCGTCCGCCCTATCCGCCCCGTCCCGGCCGGCACCCCGGCGACTCGGACCGCGACCTCGTGGCCCACATCGGCGCGGCCGGCGACGGGAGTTCCCGCGCCGTCGCCCTGCTGCTCGCCCGGCACTGGCGCGCCACCCACGAGTACGCGGCGATCTGTCTCGCCGCCCGAGGGCAGTCCCCGCAGCTCGTGGCCGCTGCGGCCGTCCACCGCGTACTCGGCCGGCTCGCCGCCGGCCGCCCCGGCGGCGCGCTGCGTCCCCAATTCCTCGTCGCCGTACGGGACGTCGTGCGGGAATGGGCCGGAGCCGACGCCGTACCCGCCGCGCTGCCGGAACTCCGCAAGACCGTCGGCGCGCGCGGCCTCAGGGCCTCGCGCGCCGGGACGCCGGAAAGGCGGCAACTCGCGGAAGCGGCTTTCCGTTCGCTGCCCGCGGCCTCTCAATGCCTCTTGTGGCACACGGAAGTGGAAGCCGAGTCCATATCCATACCCGCTGGTCTGCTGGGTGTCGACGAGTTGACGGCGGGCGCCGGGCTGCGGGAGGCGCGGACCCAATTCCGGACCGCCTGCGTGCGGGCGCACCGCGAACTCGCGCCGTCCGATCAATGCCGGTTCTACAACCGGCTCCTCGATGTGCCGCTGCGGCGGGGCGGGTCCCTGCTGCCCGACGTCCGCGACCATCTCGCCGAGTGCCGGTACTGCCGGCATGCCGCCGAGCAACTCAGCTTCTTCGACGACGCGTTGGACGTTCTGCTGGCCGAGACCGTGCTCGGGTGGGGCGGGCGGCGGTATCTCGAATCGCGGGCCGGGCG
>NZ_LIRL01000422.1:3508-3851 GCF_001419795.1 Streptomyces niveiscabiei | reverse complement strand
TCCGCCGGTCGAGGTCGGCGGGCAGCGCACCCCCCTCGGTCACCCGCACCAGTTCGGCCCACCGCAGCAGCAGGAGCCGGTCGGGTCCGAGGCCGCAGTCCCCGGCGTCGAGCCGCCCGCTCATCTCCTGGACCATCCGCGCCTGCATCTCCTGCACCCATCGGATCCGCAGCCGCAGCCCTTCCCGGACAGGCAGCGCTCCCACGCCGCGCGGAGCGGCGGTCCATCCGGTACGGGCGGGCAGCTGGGCGCGTGCGCCGAGGGTGGGCGGCAGCAGGGCCAGCAGGACGGGGTGCCGTTCGATGAGCTGGTCGTCGGTGAGGCCGCGCACCCGCCCCTCGGC
>NZ_LIRL01000422.1:0-3409 GCF_001419795.1 Streptomyces niveiscabiei | reverse complement strand
CGCCGGGCGCCCGGCGCCGGGTTGATGAAGTCGAGCACGGGATGCGCGGACGGCACGGCGCCGAGCAGCCGCAGATCGGCGGCGGCCCGCCCGCGTACGGTCGTGACGGCGGGCAGCCGCCGCAGCTGGCGGCGGGACGCGGCGCCGGCGATGTCGAGGGCGAGGGTGAGCCCGTGGGACATGGGCTCGACCCAGAGGTCCTCCTCCAGCGGCTGGAGGACGCCGGGCAGGGTCTCGGCGACCGGTCCGGGGCCCAGCAGGCGGGCGCCGGGGGCGGGCCGGGCGGCCATCGCGGTGATCGGCCGGGCCTGGAACAGCCACAGCCTGCCGTCGCCGTCGAACCCGAACTCCATGTCCTGCGGTCCGCCGAAGACCTTCTCGGCCTTCTTCGCGAGCTGTACGAGGCGGGCCCGCTGCCGGTGGGTGAGGATCCGCTCGCCGGGCGGTTCGGTGCGCACCAGGCGGGCCATGCGGGTCAGTTGGTAGCGCACGCCCTGGGTGCTGCCGTCGACGAGCTGGTCGGGGCCGCCGCGTACGGCGCTGACGAGGATGCGGTCGGTACGGCCCTCGACGGGGTCGGCGCCGAACATCACCCCGCCGACGGACGAGGTCAGCATGGGCTGCACGAGGACGGCCATCCCGTCGCTCCCGGGTCCGTCCTCCGGTGGCCGCAGGGGCCGTACTCTGCGCGCGGAGTCGAGGACGACGCCGACGGCGACCTTGAACTCCTCCCAGCCGCGGACGTCGAGCACGGACTCGAAGCGGCCGGCCATGGAGGAGTCCTCGGTGTCCTCGTGCGCGGAGGACGACCGCACGACGAGGGGTGTCCGGTCGCCGCCGAGTTCGTGCCAGAGGGCTCGTACGGAGTACTCGCCGACCGGGGCGTCGGGCGCGCGGTCGACGGGTACGAGGACGAACCCCGGCAGCGTGGGGAGGCCCGCGACGGCGGCCCGTGCCAGGTTGGCGGCCTTCGCGCCCGTGACGGCCGTGTGCCGCGCCCGCTCGGAGTCGAGCGGTACGACAGCCAGTTCCGCACCTTCGAAACCCATGAGTAACCTTCCAGCGAATGCAAACGCCCAAATATGGAGGTATAAACATCAGCCTGCGCGCCATCCCGAGTGATCGCCCGCCCAGCCCCACCCAGCAGCCCACCGAACCACCCGCTCACCCCGACCGGCGCAACGGCAGGCTCCCGGCCAGCGCCCAGGCCACGCCGGGCAGCACCACGGCAGCCTCCCGTTCCCACCGACCCCTTGAGATGTCAACAACTCCTGGCGCGGAACATTCCCGGCGGAGGGGGACGACATCCACGGGATGGTTGATGTGTCGCCCCCTCACGCCGTCACACCTTCACGCCGTCACCCCCTCACGCGTCCTGCGGGAACTCCCCCGCGAACGCCCCCGCCATCCGCAGCCACGGCGCCGCCTCCGCCTGTCGGCCCTGCCGTTCCAGCGTGCGGCCCAGCATGAGGTGGGCGTAGTGCTCGACCGGGTCGCGCTCCACGACGATCCGCAACTGCTCCTCCGCGCGGCCGAGTTGCGCGGAGTGGTAGTAGGCGCGCGCCAGCAGCAGGCGGGGCGCGGTCTGCTCCGGGAACTCCTCGACCACGCGGGTCAGGAGCCGCACGGCGCCGATGTAGTCCTTCGCCCCGAAGAGCAGCCCGGCCCGCTCCCAGAGCTCGCCGGGGGTCTCCTCGCGGACGGCGCCGGGGCCGTCGTCGAAGAGGTGCAGGGCGCTGGCCCAGCGGTCGGGGGCGACGCCGTCGGTCGACTGGTGGGCGTTGAACGTCGACTGGCGGTCGTTGAACTCGGCGGTCATGGTGGCCTCCTTCGAGAATCTGTGGTCAGCGGGTCGCGAGCAGCGAACCGTGGGTCGGCGGCGCGTCCGGCACTCCCGCCGGGCGCCGCGCGGCGAACTCCTCGCGCAGCACGGGCACGACGAGTTCCCCGAGCATCTCGACCTGCTCGAGCGCGGTCTCCAGCGGGATGCCGCCGCCGTCCACGTTGAACAGCTGGCGCTGGTAGTCACCGGCGTACTCGCGGAAGGTGAGCGTCTTCTCGATCACCTGGTCCGGCGTACCGACGGTCAGCGGGGTCTGCGCCATGTACTCCTCCAGCGGGAGCCCGCCGCCCATCACCGGCGAGTGGTCGAAGACGGGCCGGAACTCGCGGATCGCGTCCTGGGAGTTGGCCCGCATGTAGACCTGCCCGCCGAGCCCGACGATCGCCTGTTCCGGCGTGCCGTGACCGTAGTGGGCGTACCGCTGCCGGTACAGGTCGATCATCCGCCTGGTGTGGTCGGCGGGCCAGAAGATGTTGTTGTGGAAGAACCCGTCCCCGTAGTACGCGGCCTGTTCCGCGATCTCCGGCGACCTGATGGAGCCGTGCCAGACGAACGGGGGTACGCCGTCCAGCGGGCGCGGGGTGGAGGTGAAGCTCTGGAGCGGCGTACGGAACTTCCCCTCCCAGTCGACGACGTCCTCGCGCCACAGGCGGCGCAGCAGGGCGTAGTTCTCGATCGCGAGGTCGATGCCGTCGCGGACGTCCTTGCCGAACCAGGGGTAGACGGGCCCGGTGTTGCCGCGGCCCGTCATGAGGTCGAGGCGGCCGTCCGCGAGGTGCTGGAGCATCGCGTAGTCCTCGGCGATCTTCACCGGGTCGTTCGTGGTGATCAGCGTGGTGGACGTGGAGAGGATCAGCTTCTCGGTCCGCGCGGCGATGTAGCCGAGCAGGGTGGTCGGCGAGGACGGCACGAACGGCCGGTTGTGGTGCTCGCCGGTCGCGAAGACGTCGAGCCCGACCTCCTCGGCCTTGAGCGCCAGGGCCGTCATCGCCTTGATCCGCTCGTGCTCGGTCGGGGTGCGGCCCGTGGCCGGGTCGGTGCTCACGTCTCCGACGGTGAAGATGCCGAACTGCATCGCCCTCCGCCTCCCATCTGGTTGACACATCAACTCCGACGGGAAGAACGCACCCCTCGCGCGCCCTATTCCGGCACCCCGGCCGTGTCCTGTTCCGCCCCGCCCCCGAGCCGCTCCTTCAGCCACGCCCGCACCTCGGGCGTCACCGGATCGACGAGGTCGGCGAACCCGTCGTGCCGCTCCAGATACCGCGCGACGTACGGGCAGACCGGCACGATCCGCATCCCGGAGGCCCGTACGTCGGTGAGGGCGCCCAGCACGAGCCGCGCCGCAAGCCCCTGCCCGCCGTACTCCTCGCCGACCTCGGTGTGGAAGAAGACGCGCTGCTCACCCCGGTCGCGGTAGGCGGTGAGACCGGCGCGCCGGCCGTCCACCACGATCTCGTACAGCTCCTCGGCGTCGACGCGGCCGACCTGCGGGGACTCACTCATCTCGGGGACCTTTCACGGGGTTGCCGCGCGGCCGGATGACCGCGTTGGGCAGGGCGGGGG
>NZ_LIRL01000421.1 GCF_001419795.1 Streptomyces niveiscabiei | reverse complement strand
GTCGGGGTGGGGTCCGTGTTGCGTCGCGTACGGCCTTCGGCTGCGCTGTGCTGCGTACGGTTGCCTTGCGCGCTGCTTCCGGTGCCGGTGCTGCTTCTGACGCCGCCTTGTGACCCGCCTCCTCGATCGCCTCGTCCAGCGGTAGCACCCGCCCCGTCCACCACCCCGCCGCGACCCCGGGTGCGAACGCCCTGATTGCTCCCGGGCGGAACTTCACCCCGCACACCCTCCCTCTGCCGGTGAGGGTCCTGGTGTACAACCCCCGGGGTATGCCGGTCAGCTCGGCGTAGGGGGCGCCCTTGTGCTCGTCCCACTGGAAGGTGATGTTCACCGCCGGGTGCGGGATCACTCTTGAGGTGTACGGGGTGGGGAGGTCCCAGTCGATCAGCCAGTAGCGGTCGATGTAGGGGCGGAGCGGGGGTGCGGGGAGGTGGCGGCGGAAGTGGACGTGTGTGAGGAGGGTCACGGGGTCGACGATGCCTCGGGTGTCCTGGGGAGCCGCCATGGAGGGGATCGTATGCCGGGGAATAGCGCTGGAGAGGGATGCGTTCCGGCGGTATAGTTCAACGGTCAACTACTTGGAGGGTGAGCGGGGATGCAGTTCGGGATCTTCACCGTCGGGGACGTCACGCCCGACCCCACGAACGGTCGGACGCCGAGCGAGCGGGAGCGGATCAAGGCGATGGTCGCCATCGCCCTCAAGGCGGAGGAGGTAGGGCTCGACGTCTTCGCGACCGGGGAGCACCACAATCCGCCGTTCGTCCCGTCCTCGCCGACCACCATGCTCGGGTACGTCGCCGCGCGGACCGAGAAGCTGATCCTCTCCACCTCCACGACGCTGATCACCACGAACGACCCGGTGAAGATCGCCGAGGACTTCGCGATGCTCCAGCATCTCGCCGACGGGCGCGTCGACCTGATGATGGGGCGCGGGAACACGGGGCCGGTCTATCCGTGGTTCGGGCAGGACATCCGCGAGGGCATCAACCTCGCGATCGAGAATTACGCGCTGCTGCGGAGGCTGTGGCGCGAGGACGTCGTGAACTGGGAAGGGAAATTCCGTACGGCGCTCCAGGGATTCACCTCCACGCCCCGTCCTTTGGACGATGTGCCGCCGTTCGTCTGGCACGGGTCCATTCGGTCGCCGGAGATCGCGGAGCAGGCCGCGTATTACGGGGACGGGTTCTTCCACAACAACATCTTCTGGCCGGCCGATCACACCAAGCGGATGATCGAGCTGTACCGGGCGCGGTTCGCCCATTACGGGCACGGGACGCCGGAACAGGCGATCGTCGGGCTCGGCGGACATGTGTTCATGCGGCGGAATTCGCAGGACGCCGTGCGGGAATTCCGGCCGTATTTCGATGTCGCGCCGGTGTACGGGCACGGGCCCTCGCTGGAGGACTTCTCCGCGCAGACTCCGCTGACCGTGGGGACGCCGGAGCAGGTCATCGAGAAGACGCTGAGTTTCCGCGAGTACGCCGGGGACTATCAGCGGCAACTGTTCCTCGTCGACCATGCCGGGCTGCCGCTGAAGACGGTGCTCGAACAGCTCGACATGCTCGGGGAAGAGGTCGTTCCGGTGCTGCGGAAGGAATTCGCCGTGGGGCGCGGGGCGGATGTTCCCGAGGCGCCCACCCATGAATCGCTGCTGGCCGCGAAGAACTCCGAGGAGGCCGCCGTATGAAACTCGTCGTCGTTTCCGCAGGGCTGAGTGTTCCCTCGTCCACGCGGCTGCTCGGGGAGCGGCTCTCCGTCGCCGTCCAGCGGGGCGTGCCCGGTGTCGAGGTGGAATTCGTCGAACTGCGGGAACTCGCCGTGGAGATCGCGCACGCGTTCGTGAACGGGTTTCCCGGGAACGGGTTGCGGGCCGCGTTCGACTCCGTCGTCGGGGCCGATGCGCTGATCGCCGTCACGCCTGTCTTCTCGGGGTCCTACAGCGGGCTGTTCAAGTCCTTCTTCGACCTTCTCGACAAGGACTCCCTCGCCGGGAAGCCCGTCCTGATCGCCGCGACCGGCGGTACGGCCCGCCACTCCCTCGTCCTCGACCACGCCCTGCGCCCCCTCTTCTCCTACCTCCGCGCCGTCGTCCTCCCGACCGGCGTCTACGCGGCCTCGGAGGACTGGGGCGCGGAGGGCCTGCCGGCCCGCATCGAACGAGCGGCCGAAGAACTCGCCGCGCTGCTCCACGGCTCCCCGGGGGTACGGCCCCCGAAACCGAGGGACGAGTTCGAGATCGACGTCCCGTTCGCGGAACGCCTGGCGGCACTTGGTGGGGGCGGCTCGGAGTGAGGTAGGGGGCGTGAGGTAGGGGGCGCCCGGCGGTGGGGCGCGGGTCCGGCGGCCGGGCGGCCTCGGAACTGGCGATTATACACATCT
>NZ_LIRL01000420.1 GCF_001419795.1 Streptomyces niveiscabiei | reverse complement strand
CGGCAAGTCCACGCTCCTGCGCGCGCTCTCGCGGATGCTGAAGCCACAGCAGGGCCGTGTGCTGCTCGATGGGCAGGTGATCCAGTCGATGCCGGCGAAGAAGGTCGCGCGTACCCTCGGGCTGTTGCCGCAGTCGTCGATCGCGCCGGACGGGATCACCGTCGGGGATCTTGTGGGGCGGGGGCGTTATCCCCATCAGGGCATCCTGCGGCAGTGGTCCACGGAGGACGAGCGTGTCGTGCGGGAGTCGATGGAGCAGACCGGTGTCGCGGAGCTCGCGGAGCGGTACGTCGACGAGTTGTCCGGCGGGCAGCGGCAACGCGTGTGGATCGCGATGGCGCTCGCGCAGCAGACGCCGCTGCTGCTGCTCGACGAGCCGACGACGTACCTGGACATCCAGCACCAGATCGACGTCCTCGACCTGTGCGCGCAGCTCCACGAGGAGCAGGGGCGCACGCTCGTCGCGGTCCTGCACGACCTCAACCACGCCGCGCGCTACGCGACCCACCTGATCGCGCTCAAGGCCGGGCAGGTCATCGCGGAGGGCGCGCCCGGCGACATCGTCACGGCGGGGCTCGTGGAGGAGGTGTTCGGGCTGCGCTGCCAGGTCATCGACGACCCGGAGACGGGTACGCCGCTGGTCGTGCCGGCCGCCCGCCAGGCCCGTACGAAGGCCGCTACAGCAGCTTCCTGAGGCTCAGCAGATCGCGGAAGCCCGCCTCCAGCTTCACCCGGCCCGAGCCCCACGCCTTCGCGAAGTTCAGCTCACCGGCGACCATCGCGACCAGGTCGTCCCCGGTCATGGTGAGCCGGATCTGTGCCTTCTCGGCGGGCGGGCCGGGCGCGACGTCGTCCACCACGATCGCGCCGCCGGTCATCCGGCCGGTGAACGTGACGTCCAGGTCGGTGATACGGCAGCTCACCGTGCGTTCCATGCTCGCCGCGGCGCGTACGTCGCCGTCGGCGCCGCGCATGTTCTGCGCGAGCTTCTCCAGTGCCGTACGGCACTCCTCGATCGTGGCCATCATGATCGACCGTACACCGGCGGCCCGGGGTAGCGTCGGGGGCATGAACGAAGCCGCCGACGGCCGCGCGCCCACCGGGAACCCCGAGGTCGACACCCTCCTCGACCGGCTCGCCGACACCGAGCACCTCGCGACCGAGGGGCACATCGAGGTGTACGAGGATGTACACCGGGGGCTGCGCGACGCGCTCGCCGCGCTCGACGCCCGCCCGGGTCCTCCGGGGCCCTCAACGCCGTACGTGAACTAGGAGTGGGACCCAGGTGGCAGGAGTCGCGCGTCGACGGTTGGACGCGGAGCTGGTGCGGCGGAAGCTGGCGCGGTCGCGGGAGCACGCCAGTCAGCTGATCGCGGCGGGGCGGGTGACGGTCGGCAAGACCGTCGCGACGAAACCGGCGACGCAGGTGGAGACGGCCGCGGCGATCGTCGTGCAGGCCGACGACGGCGATCCCGAGTACGTGTCCCGGGGCGGGCACAAGCTCGCGGGCGCGCTGTCGGTGTTCGTGCCGCAGGGGCTCGTCGTGGAGGGGCGGCGCGCGCTCGACGCGGGCGCCTCCACCGGCGGGTTCACCGATGTGCTGCTGCGCGCCGGGGCCGCGCACGTCGTCGCCGTCGACGTCGGATACGGACAACTCGCGTGGTCTCTCCAGAGCGATGAACGCGTCACCGTCAAGGACCGTACGAACGTACGCGAGTTGACGCTTGAAGCGATCGATGGGGAGCCTGTGGATCTAGTCGTGGGGGACTTGTCCTTCATCCCGCTCGGGCTCGTGCTGCCCGCGCTGGCGCGGTGCACGAAACCCGGCGCCGACCTGGTGATGATGGTCAAGCCGCAGTTCGAGGTGGGGAAGGAACGGCTCGGCAGCGGGGGCGTCGTCCGCAGCCCCGAACTGCGGGCCGAAGCCGTGCGGGGGGTGGCGGCGCGCGCCGCCGAGCTCGGGCTCGGGGTGAACGGGGTCACCGCGAGTCCGCTGCCCGGGCCCTCCGGGAATGTCGAATACTTTCTGTGGCTGCGTGCCGGGGCGCCCGCTCTGGACCCGGCCGATGTCGATCGTGCAGTGGCGGAGGGGCCGCGGTGACCCAGAACTCAGGTCGGACTGTTTTCCTGCTCGCGCACACGGGGCGGCCCGCCGCCATCCGCAGCGCCGAACTCGTCGTGAAGGGGCTGCTGCGGTCCGGGATCGGGGTGCGGGTCCTGGAGTACGAGGCGCGTGACCTGCCGTTGCCCGCCGAGGTCGAGCTGGTCGGCGAGGCCACTCCGCAGTGCCTCGAAGGGTGCGAGCTGCTCATCGTCCTCGGCGGGGACGGGACGCTGCTGCGCGGCGCCGAGTTCGCCCGCGCGTCCGGGGTGCCCATGCTCGGCGTCAACCTCGGGAGCGTCGGGTTCCTCGCGGAGGCCGAGCGGGACGACCTCGACAAGGTCGTCGACCGGGTGGTGACCCGGGCGTACGAGGTCGAGGAGCGGATGACCGTCGACGTCGTCGTGCACAGCAACGGGGACATCGTGCACACGGACTGGGCGCTGAACGAGGCGGCCGTCCAGAAGGCGGGGGCGGAGAAGCTCCTCGAAGTCGTCCTGGAGATCGACGGGCGGCCGGTGACGGGGTTCGGCTGCGACGGCATCTGCCTGTCCACGCCGACCGGGTCCACCGCGTACGCCTTCTCCGCCGGGGGACCTGTGGTCTGGCCCGAGGTCGAGGCGCTGCTGATGGTGCCGATCAGCGCGCACGCGCTGTTCGCCAAGCCGCTGGTGACGTCGCCGGATTCGGTGCTGGCTGTGGAGGTCCTCCCGCACATCCCGCCAGGGGTGCTGTGGTGCGACGGCCGCCGGACGGTCGAGCTGCCGCCGGGGGCTCGGGTGGAGGTTCGGCGGGGGGCTGTGCCGGTTCGGCTGGCGCGGCTGCACCACGCGTCGTTCACGGACCGGCTGGTGGCGAAGTTCGCGCTGCCGGTTTCTGGTTGGCGGGGGGCACCGCACTAGCCGGCTGTGGGCGGGTGGCGGGGAGTCTGTGGCTGGTCGCGCAGT
>NZ_LIRL01000042.1 GCF_001419795.1 Streptomyces niveiscabiei | reverse complement strand
GCGGTGTACGTGCTCGCGTCGTCCGCCTCCTCCAGGTCCAGGCGGTCGACGCGAGCACGTACACCGCGAAGGCCGAGCAGAACCGGTACGTCGGACAGATCCTCGCGGCGGAGCGCGGCGAGATCACCGACCGCAGCGGCGTAGCCCTGGCGACCAGCGAGGACGCGTACGACATCACCGCCGACCCGACGATGTTCTCGGCGAAGCAGCTGAAGATCGACGACGGCCCCGAGCAGGCCGCCGCCCTCCTCGCGCCGATCCTCGGCCAGGACCAGGCCGACCTGGTCAAGAAGCTGAGGCCGAAGAACTCGGCGTCCCGGTACGCGAAGCTGGCGTCCCGGCAGACCCCGCAGGTCTGGAAGCAGATCCGCGACCTGCGGGCCACCCTCGCGGGCAAGGCCAGCACCGACAAGACGGCCGTGAACGTCCTGGGCGGCGTCTTCTCCGTCCCCAGCAGCAAGCGCGTGTACCCCAACGGCGACCTCGCCGCCGGGATACTGGGCTGGGTCAACGCGGAGGGCGTCGGCGGGGGCGGCGTCGAACAGCAGCTCAACAAGCTCCTCGCGGGCAAGGACGGCAAGATCCGCTATGCCCAGTCCGGCGGGCGGCAGGTGCCGACGGCCGGGTCGACGGAGACGCCCGCCGTACCCGGTTCCGCCGTCGAGCTGACCATCGACCGGGACATCCAGTGGGCCGCGCAGAACGCGATCACGGAGCAGGTCCAGAAGTCGAAGGCGGACCGCGGCTACGTCATCGTCCAGGACACCCGCACCGGCGAGATCCTCGCCATGGCCAACTCCCCGGGCTTCGACCCCAACGACCTGTCCTCGGCGACCTCGGCGAACATGGGCAACGCGGCCGTGCAGGACGCCTACGAGCCCGGCTCGACCGCGAAGGTCGTCTCGATGGCGGCGGTTCTGGAGGAGAACGCGGCGACGCCGCTGACCAAGGTCACCGTCCCGAACCGGCTGCACCGCGGCGACCGGCTCTTCCAGGACGACATCGACCACCCGACCTGGTACCTCACCCTCAACGGCGTCCTCGCCAAGTCGTCCAACATCGGCACCATCCTCGCCACCGGACAGCTGGGCAGGACGCAGCCCGAGGCGAACCAGGTCCTCTACTCCTACCTGCGCAAGTTCGGCGTGGGACAGCCCACCGGGCTCGGTTTCCCCGGCGAGACGCGCGGCATCCTCGCGCCGGCCGCCGACTGGTCGACCTCGCAGCAGTACACGATCCCCTTCGGCCAGGGCATGTCCGTCAGCGCCCTCCAGGCGGCCTCCGTGTACTCGACGATCGCCAACGGCGGCGTACGCGTCGAACCGACGCTCGTGCGCGGCACCGAGGGCCCCGACGGGCGGTTCACGCCCGCGCCCGCGCCGCAGACCTCACGGGTCGTCAGCGAGAAGACCGCGAAGACGCTGAGCCAGATGCTGGAGTCCGTGGTCGACGACCGGGAGGGCACCGGCACCAAGGCCCGCATCCCCGGCTACCGCGTCGCCGGGAAGACCGGCACCGCCAACCGAGTCGATCCCGTCACCGGCACGTACAAGGGGTACACGTCCTCCTTCGCGGGCTTCGCGCCCGCCGACAACCCGCGCGTCACCGTCTACTGCGCCATCCAGAACGCGACGAAAGGCAGCTACTTCGGCGGCCAGATCTGCGGCCCGATCTTCAAGCAGGTCATGGAGTTCGCCCTCAAGACCCTCCAGGTCCCGCCGACGGGCGCGAAGCCCGCCAGCCTGCCGGTGACCTTCACCCCGTGACCGCCGAGAAGCCGGTGAACGCCGAGCAGCCCGTGAAAACCCCGTCCCTCCCGTTCAGCGCCGAACAGCCAGGAACCAGCCCGTGACCATGATCACTCCCGACCCGGGGAACCACACCCCGCCCCCGTCCTCGCTTCGCTCCGGAGCGGGTCGGCCCGGTACGCTCACCGCCGTGCCACACGCTGATCAGTCCCGAAACCACCAGACACCCCGGCCGCAGCAGGTCACCGCGACACCCCTCGCGGACCTCGCCGACCGGCTGGGCGCGCGGCGGCCATACGCGAACACCGGTGCCCAGGACGCTGCCGAGGTCACGGGCATCACCCACGACTCGCGCGCCGTCCGCCCCGGCGACCTGTACGTCGCCCGCGCGGGCGAGCGCACGCACGGCGCCGACTTCGTCGCCCAGGCCGCAGCCCAGGGCGCCGCCGCCGTCCTCACCGACCCGGCGGGCGCCGACCGCGCCGCCGCGACCGGCCTGCCGGTCCTGGTCGTCGACGACCCGCGCGCGCGGATGGGCGAACTGGCCGCCGACGTCTACGGCCGTCCGGCCGAGGCCCTGCTGAAGATCGGCATCACCGGCACCTCCGGCAAGACCACCACCGCCTACCTGGTCGAGGGCGGTCTGAAGGCCCCCGCCGGCCTCATCGGCACGGTGGAGACCCGCATCGGCGACGAGCAGATCAAGTCGGAGCGCACCACCCCCGAGGCCACCGACCTCCAGGCCCTGTTCGCCGTCATGCGCGAGCGCGGCGTCGAGTCGCTCGCCATGGAGGTCTCCAGCCACGCTCTGTCGCTCGGCCGGGTCGACGGCGTGGTCTTCGACGTCGCCGTCTTCAACAACCTCAGCCCGGAACACATGGAGTTCCACTCCGACATGGAGGACTACTTCCGGGCCAAGGCCACCCTGTTCACCAGGGAGCGCAGCAGGCGAGGGGTCGTCAACTACGACGACGCGTACGGCCGCAGGCTCGCCGCCGAGGCCGAGGTCCCGGTCGTCACGTTCTCCGCCGAGGGCGACCCGGACGCCGACTGGCGCGCGGTGGACGTCCACATCGGCGCGATGGACTCGGACTTCACGGTCGTCGCCCCCGACGGGTCGCGGATCGCCGCCAAGTCGCCGATCGCCGGCCCGTTCAACGTGGCCAACAGCCTCGCCGCGATCGTCGCCCTCGTCGAGGCCGGCGTCGACCCGCACACCGCCGTCGAGGGCGTCGCCGCCGTACCCGGCGTGCCGGGGCGCCTGGAGCGGGTGGACGCGGGACAGCCGTACCTCGCGGTCGTCGACTACGCGCACAAGACGGACGCCGTCGAGTCGGTGCTCAAGGCGCTGCGCAAGGTCACCAAGGGGCGGCTGCACATCGTGCTCGGCTGCGGCGGCGACCGGGACGTCACCAAGCGCGCGCCGATGGGCGCCGCAGCGGCCCGGCTCGCCGACACGGCCGTACTGACCTCCGACAACCCCCGCTCCGAGGACCCCCTCGCGATCCTCACCGCGATGCTCGACGGCGCCGCCTCCGTGCCCGCGCACGAGCGCGGCGAGGTGCTCCTGTTCGAGGACCGGGCCGCCGCGATCGAGGCGGCCGTGGCCCGCGCGCACGCGGGGGACACCGTGCTGGTCGCGGGGAAGGGCCACGAGCAGGGCCAGGACATCGCCGGCGTGATCCGTCCCTTCGACGACCGCCAGGTGCTTCGCGAAGCTATCCAGAAGACCCAGGGATGAACTTGTGATCGCCCTCTCCCTCGCCGAGATCGCTGAAGTCGTCGGCGGGCAGATTCACGCCATACCGGATCCGTCCGCGCGCGTCACCGGGCCCGTCGTCCGCGACTCCCGCGAGGCCGGACCCGGCAGCCTCTTCGTCGCGTTCGTCGGCGAACGCGCCGACGGCCACGCCTACGCGCGCCAGGTCGTCGACGCGGGCGCGGTCGCCGTCCTGGCGTCCCGCCCGGTGGACGCGCCCGCGATCGTCGTGGACGACGTCACCAAGGCGCTGGGCGCCCTCGCGCGCCATGTCGTACGGCGCCTCGGCGCGACCCCCGTCGCGCTCACCGGATCGGCCGGCAAGACCAGCACCAAGGACCTCATCGCCCAGGTGCTGAACAGCCACGCGCCGACCGTCTGGCCCGAAGGCAACCTCAACAACGAGATCGGCCTGCCGCTGACCGCGCTGCGCGCCACCGACGAGACGAAGTACCTCGTCCTGGAGATGGGCGCGCGCTACATCGGCGACATCGCCTATCTCACACAGCTGACGCCCCCGAAGATCGGCCTCGTCCTCAACGTCGGCACCGCCCACATCGGCGAGTTCGGCGGCCGTGAGCAGATCGCGCAGGCCAAGGGCGAGCTGGTCGAGTCGCTGCCGGCGGACGGTGCCGCGATCCTCAACGCGGACGACCCCCTGGTCCGGGCCATGGCCTCCCGTACGACGGCGAAGGTGGTCCTTTTCGGCGAGAGCGACGAAGCGGACGTACGCGCCGAGAACGTGCGACTCACGGACAGCGGACAGCCCTCCTTCAGGCTTCTCACACCCTCCGGTGCGAGTGACGTGACCATGCGCCTGTACGGTGAGCACCACGTGTCGAACGCGCTCGCCGCCGCCGCCGTCGCCCATGAGCTGGGCATGTCCGCACAGGAGATCGCTGAGGCGCTCTCCGGGGCGGGCACCCTCTCCCGCTGGCGGATGGAGGTCACCGAGCGCCCGGACGGCGTGACGATCGTCAACGACGCCTACAACGCGAACCCCGAGTCCATGCGAGCGGCGCTGCGCGCGCTCGTGGCCATGGGCAAGGGGCGGCGGACCTGGGCGGTGCTCGGCAAGATGGCCGAGCTCGGGGACGAGGCGCTCGCCGAGCACGACGCGGTCGGGCGGCTCGCCGTCCGGCTCAATGTCGGCAAGCTCGTCGCGGTCGGCGGCCGGGAGGCCGCCTGGCTGCAACTGGGCGCATACAACGAGGGTTCGTGGGGTGAGGAGTCGGTGCACGTGTCCGACGCACAGGCGGCTGTCGACCTGTTGCGCAGCGAGTTGCGCCCGGGGGACGTCGTACTCGTGAAGGCGTCCCGATCGGTCGGTCTGGAGAGTGTCGCCGAGGCGCTGCTCGCCGCTGAGGGCGAGGTTTCCGCCCGATGATGAAACAGGTCCTGTTCGCGGGAGTCATTGGTCTGTTCCTGTCGCTGGTCGGCACCCCGCTGCTGATCAAGCTGCTGGCGCGCAAGGGGTACGGCCAGTACATCCGTGACGACGGCCCGCGCGAGCACGCCAGCAAGCGCGGTACGCCGACCATGGGCGGTATCGCGTTCATCCTCGCGACGGTCGTCGCCTACTTCGGCGCGAAGATCATCGCCGGCAAGCCCCCGACGTACTCGGGCCTGCTGGTGCTCGGTCTGATGATCGGCATGGGTCTGGTCGGCTTCCTGGACGACTACATCAAGATCGTCAAGCGCCGTTCGCTGGGTCTGCGGGCCAAGGCGAAGATGGCCGGACAGCTCATCGTCGGCATCGGATTCGCGGTGCTGTCGCTCCAGTTCGCGGACAACAGAGGCAACACGCCCGCGTCCACGAAACTGTCGTTCATCACGGACTTCGGCTGGTCCATCGGACCGGTGCTGTTCGTCGTGTGGGCGCTGTTCATGATCCTGGCCATGTCCAACGGCGTGAACCTGACGGACGGTCTGGACGGCCTCGCCACCGGCGCCTCGGTGCTGGTGTTCGGCGCGTACACGTTCATCGGCGTCTGGCAGTACCAGGAGTCCTGCGCCAACGGCGAGACGCTCACCAACCCCAACGCCTGCTTCGAGGTGCGGGATCCGCTGGACCTCGCGGTCGTGTCGGCGGCGCTCATGGGCGCCTGCCTCGGCTTCCTGTGGTGGAACACCTCCCCGGCGAAGATCTTCATGGGCGACACCGGCTCGCTGGCCCTCGGCGGCGTGCTGACCGGTCTCGCGATCTGCTCCCGCACGGAGCTGCTCGTGGCCCTCATGGGCGGCCTGTTCGTCCTCATCACCATGTCGGTCGTCATCCAGGTCGGCTCGTTCCGCCTCACCGGCAAGCGCGTCTTCCGGATGGCACCACTCCAGCACCACTTCGAACTCAAGGGCTGGTCCGAGGTCCTGGTCGTGGTCCGCTTCTGGATCATCCAGGGCATCTGCGTGATCGTCGGACTCGGCCTCTTCTACGCGGGATGGGCAGCGGACAAGTGACCGACTGGCAGGGCAAGCACGTCACCGTCGCCGGACTCGGCGTCTCCGGCGTCCCGGCGGCCAAGGTGCTGCGCGGGCTCGGCGCGGAGGTCACCGTCGTCAACGACGGCGACGACGACCGCGCACGCGCGCAGGCCGAGGAACTCCGTGAACTCGGCGTCACCGTCCGCCTCGGCGACGGCGCCACCCTGCCCGAGGGCACCGGCCTCGTCGTCACGGCGCCGGGCTGGCAGCCCGACAAGCCCCTCTTCACGGCGGCCCGCGCGGCCGGCGTCGAGATCTGGGGCGACGTCGAGCTCGCCTGGCGCCTGCGCGGCCCGGACGCCCCGCCCTGGCTGTGCGTCACCGGCACCAACGGCAAGACGACGACGACGCAGATGCTGGCGTCGATCCTGACGGCCGCCGGCCTGCGTACGGCCGCCGTCGGCAACATCGGCGTCTCCCTGCTGGACGCGGTCAACGGCGACTACGACGTCCTCGCCGTCGAACTCTCCAGCTACCAGCTCCACTGGGCGCCCTCCCTGCGCGCCCACTCCGCCGCCGTCCTCAACCTCGCCCCCGACCACCTCGACTGGCACGGCTCCATGGAGGCGTACGCCGCCGACAAGGGCCGCGTGTACGAGGGCAACCGGGTCGCCTGCGTCTACAACGCCGCCGACAAGGCCACCGAGGACCTGGTGCGCGAGGCGGACGTCGAGGAGGGCTGCCGCGCGATCGGCTTCACCCTCGGTACGCCGGGCCCCTCCCAGCTCGGCGTCGTCGAGGGCATCCTCGTCGACCGCGCGTTCGTCGAGAACCGGCAGCAGAACGCGCAGGAACTCGCCGAGGTCTCCGACGTCAACCCGCCCGCCCCGCACAACATCGCCAACGCCCTCGCCGCAGCCGCCCTCGCGCGCGCGTACGGCGTCCCCGCCAAGGCGGTCCGCGACGGGCTGCGCGCGTTCACGCCGGACGCGCACCGCATCGCCCATGTGGCCGACGTGGCCGGCGTCTCCTACGTCGACGACTCCAAGGCGACCAACACGCACGCCGCGCAGGCGTCGTTGGCCGCGTACGAGTCGGTCGTGTGGATCGCCGGAGGGCTCGCGAAAGGCGCCGCCTTCGACGAGTTGGTGGCCGGTTCCGCCGAACGGCTGCGCGGCGTCGTCCTGTTCGGCGCGGACCGTGCGCTCATCCGGGAGGCCCTCGCGCGACACGCCCCGCAGGTACCGGTCGTGGACCTCGACCGGACCGACACTGGGGCGATGCTCCAGGCGGTGCGGGAGGCCCAGCGCCTCGCGACCGAGGGCGACACCGTTCTCCTCGCCCCGGCTTGCGCCTCGATGGACATGTTCACCAACTACAACCAGCGTGGGGACGCGTTCGCGCAAGCGGTTCGCGAACTCGCCGGCACCTGACCCGGCCGCCTGCCGGGGCGACTTGGGAGGGACGCGTGGGACCGTCGACCGACAGCGGAGTGCGTGATGCCCGGTAGCCGTACCGGGCGCCCGCCCGTGCAGAGGGCCGTGCGGCGGCCCGTCGTACACAGTCCCAAGCGCCGCGACAACCCCTTCGTCCGTCTCCACACCCGCGCCCGCAAAGCCTGGGACCGGCCCCTCACCGCCTACTACCTGATCCTCGGCGGGAGTCTGCTGATCACCGTCCTGGGCCTCGTGATGGTGTACTCCGCGTCGCAGATCACCGCGTTGCAGCAGTCCCTGCCCGGCACGTTCTTCTTCCGGAAGCAGTTTCTCGCCGCGTCCATCGGGGCGTTGCTGCTGGTGGCGGCGTCCCGGATGCCGGTCAAGCTGCACCGGGCGCTCGCGTATCCCATTCTCGCCGGGGCCGTGTTCATGATGGCGCTCGTGCAGGTGCCGGGGATAGGCGTGGCCGTCAACGGGAACCAGAACTGGATCTCGCTCGGGGGCTCGTTCCAGATCCAGCCGAGCGAGTTCGGGAAGCTGGCGCTCGTGCTGTGGGGCGCCGACCTGCTCGCGCGCAAGCAGGACAAGAAGCTGCTGGCGCAGTGGAAGCACATGCTCGTCCCCCTCGTCCCGGTCGCGTTCATGCTGCTCGGACTCATCATGCTGGGCGGCGACATGGGCACGGCGATCATCCTGACGGCCGTACTCTTCGGCCTGTTGTGGCTCGCGGGAGCGCCGACGCGGCTGTTCGTGGGGGTGTTGTCGATCGCCACCCTGATCGGGCTGATCCTGATCAAGACGAGCCCCAACCGCATGGCCCGCCTCCAGTGCATCGGCGCGACGGACCCCAAGGCGGGACCGGTGGACTGCTGGCAGGCGGTGCACGGCATCTACGCCCTCGCGTCGGGCGGCATCTTCGGTTCCGGCCTCGGCGCGAGCGTGGAGAAATGGGGCCAACTCCCCGAAGCGCACACCGACTTCATCTTCGCCGTCACCGGTGAGGAACTGGGCCTCGCGGGGACGCTGTCGGTGCTCGCCCTCTTCGCGGCTCTAGGCTATGCGGGTATCCGCGTGGCCGGACGCACGGAGGACCCCTTCGTCAGGTATGCCGCGGGAGGCGTGACCACCTGGATCATGGCCCAGGCCGTGATCAACATCGGTGCGGTGCTCGGCCTGCTGCCGATCGCCGGTGTCCCTCTCCCGCTGTTCTCCTACGGGGGTTCGGCCCTGCTGCCGACCATGTTCGCCATCGGGCTGCTGATCGCGTTCGCGCGTGAGGACCCCGCTGCGCGGGCGGCGCTTGCGATGCGGCAGACCCGTTCTGCTAGAAAGCGGGGCGGGGGCCCTCGGGAACCCCGGAGATGGAACACGATGCGACGGCGTGCCCCGGCACGTACGTCCGGAGAGCGGTGAATTTCGGTGCATGTCGTACTCGCAGGCGGAGGGACCGCCGGCCACATCGAGCCCGCGCTCGCCCTCGCGGACGCGCTGCGCAGGCAGGACCCGACCGTGGGCATCACGGCCCTGGGGACGGAACGCGGCCTGGAGACCAAGCTCGTCCCGCAGCGGGGCTACGAACTCGCGCTGATCCCGGCCGTACCGCTGCCCCGCAAGCCCACCCCCGAGCTGATCACCGTCCCGGGCCGGCTGCGCGGCACCATCAAGGCGGCCGAGCAGGTCCTGGAGCGCACCAAGGCGGACTGCGTGGTCGGCTTCGGCGGGTACGTCGCCCTGCCGGGCTACCTCGCCGCCAAGCGCCTCGGCGTGCCGATCGTCATCCACGAGGCCAACGCCCGCCCCGGCCTCGCCAACAAGATCGGTTCCCGGTACGCCGCCCAGGTCGCCGTCTCCACGCCCGACAGCAAGCTGCGTGACGCCCGCTACATCGGCATCCCGCTGCGCCGCTCCATCTCCACCCTGGACCGCGCCGCGGCCCGCCCCGAGGCCCGCCACCTGTTCGGCCTCGACCCGAACCTGCCGACGCTGCTGGTCTCCGGCGGCTCGCAGGGTGCCCGGCGGCTCAACGAGGTCGTCCAGCAGGTCGCGCCCTGGCTCCAGCAGGCCGGGATCCAGATCCTGCACGCGGTTGGCCCGAAGAACGAACTGCCGCACGTGCAGCAGATGCCGGGGATGCCCCCGTACATCCCGGTAAGTTACCTGGACCGGATGGACCTCGCGTACGCCGCGGCCGACATGATGCTCTGCCGCGCGGGCGCGATGACCGTCGCCGAGCTCTCCGCCGTCGGACTCCCGGCCGCCTACGTCCCGTTGCCCATCGGCAACGGCGAACAGCGGCTGAACGCCCAGCCGGTGGTCAAGGCCGGTGGCGGACTGCTGGTCGACGACGCGGAACTGACGCCGGAATGGGTCCGGGAGAACGTCCTGCCCGTCCTCGCCGACCCGCACCGGCTGTACGAGATGTCGCGCGCGGCCAGCGAGTTCGGCCGCCGGGACGCGGACGACCTGCTCGTCCGCATGGTGTACGAGGCGATCGCCTCGCGCCGTTAGGCGTATCGAGAAAGGTCAGGCAGTGGCCGGAGGACCCTCCACCGTCGAGCGCGGTGCGGAACGTCGGCAGGGACCCCCCGGCCCGCCCCTCGTCCGCCGCCTGGGCCCGCGCAGGCTCCGTACGATCCTCGTCCTCACCGTCGCCGCCGTCCTCCTCGGGGCGGGCGGCGCCTGGGTGTTGTACGGCTCCCCGTGGCTGCGCGTCGAGGACGTCTCGGTGTCGGGGACGGACGTCCTGACGCCGGAGCAGGTCCAGGACGCGGCTCAAGTCCCGCTGGACGCACCGCTGGTGTCGATCGACACCGACGAGATCGCGTCACGTCTGGAGCGGGCGCTGCCGCGTATCGGCGAGGTGGACGTGGCCCGTTCGTGGCCGCACGGCGTCACGGTCGAGGTGACCGAGCGCACCCCGGTCCTGCTGATCCGGCACGGCTCCGGGTACACCGAGGTCGACGGCGAGGGCGTCCGGTTCGCGACGGTCCCTCAACCGCCGAAGGGCGCGCCCCTGTTGGAGCTGGCCCTCGCGAACTCCGGTTCGACCGCCGCGAGTCTGCGCCGCTTCGACGAGGACCGCCTCGTCCGCGAGGCCGTCCGCGCGGCCGGCAGCCTTCCGTCCGGAGTGCTGAAAACCACAAAAACCGTCAAAGTTCGTTCGTACGACGATATTTCGCTCGACTTGACGGATGGTCGCACCGTCGCCTGGGGGAGCGCCGAGAAGGGCGCGGCGAAGGCCCGTACGCTCAGTGCCCTCATGAAAGCCGCGCCGGACGCCCGGCACTTCGACGTGAGCGTCCCCACCGCCCCTGCGTCATCAGGGAGTTGACGCACATACGCGCAGGCCAGCACCCTGGTTGGGCAGCGACATGGCTGATCACATAGGGTGAAAAGAAAAACGGGAGGTTCGGCGTGTTCGTTGAACGGGCGCCACTTGTCGACTTAGTGTCCTGTTCGGAAGACTCCAAGGAACAGACACACTGGTAACCCTAAACTTCAGCGTTAGGGTTCGGGTCGGCGCTACGGACCGTCCCATTCGGCATCCGTCGTCGGGGCTCGGGCAACCGGGCAGCGACGACAACGTAATTCGAGGCGAGAGGCCTTCGACGTGGCAGCACCGCAGAACTACCTCGCAGTCATCAAGGTCATCGGTGTCGGCGGCGGTGGTGTCAATGCCATCAACCGGATGATCGAAGTCGGTCTCAAGGGCGTCGAGTTCATCGCCATCAACACCGACGCGCAGGCGCTGTTGATGAGCGACGCCGACGTCAAGCTCGACGTCGGCCGCGAACTCACCCGAGGACTGGGCGCAGGCGCCAACCCGGCCGTCGGCCGCAAGGCCGCCGAGGACCACCGCGAGGAGATCGAGGAGGTCCTCAAGGGGGCCGACATGGTCTTCGTGACGGCGGGCGAGGGCGGCGGCACCGGCACCGGCGGCGCACCCGTCGTCGCCAACATCGCGCGCAACCTGGGCGCCCTCACCATCGGCGTGGTCACCCGCCCGTTCACCTTCGAGGGCCGCCGGCGCGCCAACCAGGCCGAGGACGGCATCGCGGAGCTGCGCGAAGAGGTCGACACCCTCATCGTCATCCCCAACGACCGGCTGCTGTCCATCTCGGACCGCCAGGTCTCCGTCCTCGACGCCTTCAAGTCGGCCGACCAGGTCCTGCTCTCCGGCGTCCAGGGCATCACCGACCTCATCACCACCCCGGGCCTGATCAACCTCGACTTCGCCGACGTCAAGTCCGTGATGTCCGAGGCCGGTTCGGCGCTCATGGGCATCGGCTCGGCCCGCGGCGACGACCGCGCGGTGGCCGCCGCTGAGATGGCCATCTCCTCGCCGCTCCTCGAAGCCTCCATCGACGGCGCCCGCGGTGTCCTGCTCTCCATCTCCGGCGGCTCCGACCTCGGCCTGTTCGAGATCAACGAGGCCGCCCAGCTGGTCTCCGAGGCCGCCCACCCCGAGGCGAACATCATCTTCGGCGCCGTCATCGACGACGCCCTCGGCGACGAGGTCCGCGTCACCGTCATCGCGGCCGGCTTCGACGGGGGCCAGCCCCCGGCCCGGCGCGACAACGTGATCGGCTCGGCCTCCACCCGCCGCGAGGAGCCCGCGCCGGTCAGCCGGCCCGAGTCCCGCCCGTCCTTCGGCTCGCTCGGCAGCGTGACGCCGAAGGAGGACCCGGAGCCCGCGCCGGAGCCGGTCGCCGACCTGCCCCCGCTGAGCCCGCCCGTCCCGCCGTCGCGGACGTACTCGGACAGCGCCGCCGAGGAACTGGACGTACCGGACTTCCTGAAGTGATAGGACAGCGCGAGAGCGTGAGCGGCGCGCACTTCGCCTTCACCGACCGGTGGGGCGGGGTGAGCGCCGCTCCGTATGAGGAGCTCAACCTGGGCGGCGCGGTCGGCGACGACCCGGCCGCCGTCCTGGCCAACCGTGAACTGGCCGCCAAGTCGCTCGGTCTCGACCCGGCGTCGGTGGTCTGGATGAACCAGGTGCACGGCGCCGACGCCGAAGTCGTCACCGAGCCCTGGGGCGCGAAGCCGGTGCCGGAGGTCGACGCGATCGTCACCGCCCGCCGCGGCCTCCCCCTCGCCGTCCTCACCGCCGACTGCGTCCCCGTCCTGCTGGCCGACCCGGTCGCCGGTGTCGCCGCCGCCGCGCACGCGGGCCGCCCCGGCATGGTGAAGGGCGTCGTCGCCTCCGCCGTACGCGCGATGACCGGGCTCGGCGCCGAGCCCGCCCGGATCGTCGCCCGCACCGGACCCGCCGTCTGCGGCCGGTGTTATGAGGTGCCGTCACAGATGCGCGCCGAGGTCGCCGCGTTCGAACCGGCGGCGCACGCCGAGACCAGCTGGGGCACTCCCGCCGTCGACGTCGCCGCCGGGGTGCACGCGCAGCTGGAACGGCTCGGGGTGCGCGACCGGGCGCAGTCGCCGGTGTGCACGCTGGAGTCGCACGACCACTTCTCGTACCGCCGCGACGGCGCCACAGGGCGACTCGCGGGATATGTCTGGCTGGACTGATGGGGCATGACGGACCGTAAGGACGAACTCGCCGAGAATCTGGCGAAGGTGGAGGAGCGCATCGCGCGCGCGTGCGCGGACGCCGGGCGGGCCCGGTCGGAGGTGACGCTGATCGTCGTCACCAAGACCTACCCGGCGAGCGATGTGCGGATGCTGTCGGAACTCGGTGTGCGGCACGTCGCCGAGAACAAGGACCAGGACGCGGCGCCCAAGGCCGCCGAATGCGCCGACCTCCCGCTGACCTGGCACTTCGTCGGGCAGTTGCAGACCAACAAGGCGCGTTCCGTGGTGGGTTACGCGGATTTCGTGCAGTCCGTCGACCGGGACCGGCTCGTCGTCTCGCTGGCGAAGGAGGCCGAGCGGGCCGGGCGCGAGGTGGGGTGCCTGATCCAGGTCGCGCTGGACGCGGGGGAGAGCGCGCGGGGTGAGCGCGGGGGCGTCGCGCCGGGCGGGATCGAGGAGTTGGCCGCACGCGTCGCGGCCTCGCCGGGGGTGCGGCTGGACGGGCTGATGACCGTCGCTCCGCTGACCGGTGAGTACGCCGGGCGTGAACGGGCAGCGTTTCAGCGGTTGATGGATTTGTCGACCGACCTGCGCCGGAGCCATCCGGCTGCCACCATGGTGTCAGCGGGGATGAGTGCGGACCTTGAGCAGGCCGTGGCGGCCGGGGCGACACATGTGCGCGTCGGCAGTGCGGTACTCGGAGTCCGTCCTCGGCTCGGGTAACGTCGCCAGGAAGTCGGACCACAGTAGAAAATATGGTCATTACCCGCCAGGAGGCGGACACAAGGGCCACGTGGATCGCGGGACTTGGCAGTCGTCAACCGATCCACCACAGAGCGGAGGACTCAGAGCATGGCCGGCGCGATGCGCAAGATGGCGGTCTACCTCGGCCTCGTGGAGGACGATGGGTACGACGGCCGGGGCTTCGACCCCGATGACGACTTCGAACCCGAGCTGGACGAACCCGAGCGCGACCACCGGCGGCACGAACCGTCGCACCAGTCGCACAACGCACATCAGTCCCAAAGGGACGAAGAGGTGCGAATCGTCCAACCCCCCGCCCCTCGTGAGCCGGTGGTCCGCGCGGCGGCGCCGACCGCGGAATCCGGACGCCCCGCACGCATCGCGCCCGTGGCGTCCATCACACAAGAACGTCAGTCCCTGGAGAAGAACGCACCGGTGATCATGCCCAAGGTCGTGTCCGAACGAGAGCCTTACCGGATCACCACGCTTCACCCGCGGACCTACAACGAGGCCCGTACCATCGGGGAACACTTCCGTGAGGGCACCCCGGTGATCATGAACCTCACCGAGATGGACGACACGGATGCGAAGCGACTTGTCGACTTTGCCGCCGGTCTGGTGTTCGGTCTCCATGGCAGCATCGAGCGGGTGACACAGAAAGTGTTCCTGTTGTCTCCTGCTAACGTCGATGTCACGGCGGAGGACAAGGCCCGCATCGCAGAGGGCGGGTTCTTCAACCAGAGCTGAGACGCACCACCGGATTTACCCGGCAAGACAAGACAGAGCACGCGTAAGCAGGGGAGAGGGAAGCACCGAACATGGGCGTGGTCCTGAACATCATCTACATCGCGCTGATGGTCTTCCTCATCGTGCTCATCTTCCGGCTGGTCATGGACTACGTCTTCCAGTTCGCCCGCTCGTGGCAACCCGGCAAGGCGATGGTGGTCGTTCTGGAGGCCACCTACACTGTCACCGATCCACCGCTCAAGCTTCTTCGGCGGTTCATCCCGCCGTTGCGTCTCGGGGGCGTGGCGCTCGACCTGTCCTTCTTCGTACTGATGATCATCGTCTATGTCCTGATCTCGATCGTGATCCGGCTGTGAACGATGTGACCTACCGTCTTGCCGATGCCGAAGACAACGTTGAGGTGAAGAGATGCCGTTGACCCCCGAGGACGTGCGGAACAAGCAGTTCACGACCGTCCGCCTCCGAGAAGGCTATGACGAGGACGAGGTCGATGCCTTCCTCGACGAGGTCGAAGCCGAACTGACCCGCCTCCTGCGCGAGAACGAGGACCTGCGCGCCAAACTGGCCGCGGCCACGCGCGCCGCCGCGCAGAACCAGCAGCGCAAGGCCCCGGAGCCGCAGGACCAGCAGCAGGGCATGCCCCAGCAGCAGGGAATGCCGCCCCAGCAGGGCATGCCGCAGCAGGGGATGCCCCAGCAGCAGGGCATGCAGCAGCAGGGGATGCAGCAGCCCGGGATGCCCCAGCAGGGCATGCCCCCGCAGGGGATGCCGCAGCAGGGCATGCGAGGACCGGGCGCCCCGGTGCCCGCAGGGATATCGGGCCCGCCGCAGCAGCAGATGGGCGGCCCCATGGGCGGCCCGCCCCAGCTGCCGAGCGGTGCCCCGCAGCTTCCGGCCGGTCCCAGCGGCCAGGGTCCCCAGGGTCCCGGTCCGATGGGCCAGGGTCCGATGGGCGGCCCCATGGGCCAGGGCCCGATGGGCGGTCAGCCGCCCATGCAGCAGCAGATGGGCGGCCCGATGGGTGGCCCCATGGGCGGTCCGATGGGCGGCCCCGGTCAGGGCCCCGGCGGCGACAGCGCCGCCCGCGTCCTCTCGCTGGCCCAGCAGACCGCCGACCAGGCGATCGCCGAGGCCCGCTCCGAAGCCAACAAGATCGTCGGCGAGGCCCGTTCGCGCGCCGAGGGCCTGGAGCGCGACGCCCGCGCCAAGGCCGACGCCCTGGAGCGGGACGCGCAGGAGAAGCACCGCGTCGCCATGGGCTCCCTGGAGTCCGCCCGCGCCACGCTGGAGCGCAAGGTCGAGGACCTGCGCGGCTTCGAGCGCGAGTACCGCACCCGCCTGAAGTCCTACCTGGAGTCGCAGCTGCGCCAGCTGGAGACCCAGGCCGACGACTCCCTCGCCCCGCCGCGCACCCCCGCGACGGCCTCCCTGCCGCCGTCCCCGTCGCCCTCCATGGCCCCGGCCGGCGCGGGCGCCCCGTCCTACGGCGCCGGTGCGCCCGGCATGGGCTCGGGCATGGGCGGTCCCGGCATGGGTGGTTCGGGCATGGGCGCGCCCAGCCCCGCCGCCCCGTCCTACGGCGGCCAGCAGCAGATGTCCCCGGCGATGACCCAGCCGATGGCTCCCGTCCGTCCGCAGGGTCCCTCCCCGATGGGCCAGGCTCCCTCGCCGATGCGCGGCTTCCTCATCGACGAGGACGACAACTGACGGCCTCCTAGAGGCCCCTACGGCACGTAGTACGCCGTAGACACAGGCAGCGTTCAGGGCGCGGCCCCGGATTCGTCCGGGGCCGCGCCCTTTTTACGCGAGTTGCGGCGGAGTTGGGAGTATGACGAAGGCCCGGCCTCCCTGAGGGGAAGCCGGGCCTCGGTCGTACGGTGTTACGCCTTGCGCAGGCGGAACGTCAGGGCGAGCCCCTCGTCCGTGAACGGCTCGCCGTACGTGTCGTCGGCGGGGCCGGTCGCGAAGTCCGTCGCGAGGACCTCGTCGGCGATGAGGGTGCTGTGGCCGGTCAGGGCCTCGGTGACCGCCGGGTCGGCGGACTCCCAGCGCAGGGCGATGCGGTCGGCGACGTCGAGGCCGCTGTTCTTGCGGGCCTCCTGGATCAGGCGGATCGCGTCACGGGCCAGGCCCGCGCGGCGCAGCTCCTCGGTGATCTCCAGGTCCAGGGCGACGGTCGCGCCCGCGTCGGAGGCCACCGACCAGCCCTCGCGGGGTGTCTCGGTGACGATGACCTCGTCCGGGGACAGGGTGATCGTCTCGCCGTCGACCTCGACCGAGGCCGTGCCCTCGCGCAGGGCCAGCGACAGGGCCGCGGCGTCCGCGTTCGCGACCGCCTTGGCGACGTCCTGGACGCGCTTGCCGAACCGCTTGCCGAGCGCCCGGAAGTTGGCCTTCGCGGTGGTGTCGACCAGCGAGCCGCCGACCTCGGAGAGGGACGCCAGCGACTCGACGTTCAGCTCCTCCGTGATCTGCGCGTGCAGTTCGCGGTCGAGGGCGTCGAAGCCGGACGCCGCGACCAGCGCGCGCGACAGCGGCTGACGCGTCTTCACCCCGGACTCGGCGCGGGTCGCGCGGCCCAGTTCGACCAGGCGCCGGACCAGGACCATCTGCCGGGACAGCTCGGCGTCGATCGCCCGCTCGTCCGCCTCCGGCCACGACGACAGGTGCACGGACTCCGGGGCGCCCGGGGTGACCGGGACGACCAGGTCCTGCCAGACCCGCTCGGTGATGAACGGGGTCAGCGGCGCCATCAGCTTCGTGACCGTCTCGACGACCTCGTGCAGCGTGCGCAGCGCCGCCTTGTCGCCCTGCCAGAAACGGCGCCGGGAGCGGCGTACGTACCAGTTCGACAGGTCGTCGACGAACGCGGACAGGAGCTTTCCGGCGCGCTGGGTGTCGTACGCGTCCAGGGCCTCCGTCATCTGGGCGGTGAGGGTGTGGAGTTCGGACAGGAGCCAGCGGTCCAGGACCGGGCGGTCCGCCGGGGACGGGTCGGCGGCCGAGGGGGACCAGTTCGACGTGCGGGCGTACAGGGCCTGGAAGGCGACCGTGTTCCAGTACGTCAGGAGGGTCTTGCGGACGACCTCCTGGATCGTGCCGTGGCCCACCCGGCGCGCCGCCCACGGGGAGCCGCCGGCCGCCATGAACCAGCGGACCGCGTCGGCGCCGTGCTGGTCCATCAGCGGGATCGGCTGGAGGATGTTGCCCAGGTGCTTGGACATCTTGCGGCCGTCCTCGGCCAGGATGTGCCCCAGGCAGACGACGTTCTCGTAACTCGACTTGTCGAAGACGAGCGTGCCGATCGCCATCAGCGTGTAGAACCAGCCGCGGGTCTGGTCGATCGCCTCGGAGATGAACTGCGCCGGGTAGCGGGACTCGAAGAGGTCCTTGTTCTTGTACGGGTAGCCCCACTGCGCGAACGGCATCGAACCCGAGTCGTACCAGGCGTCGATGACCTCCGGGACGCGCGTCGCCGTCTTCCGGCACTGGGGGCACGCGAACGTGACCGCGTCGATGAACGGGCGGTGCGGGTCCAGGGACGACTGGTCGGTGCCCGTCAGCTCGGTCAGCTCCGCGCGGGAGCCGACGACCGTGAGGTGGTCGTCCTCGCAGCGCCAGATCGGCAGCGGGGTGCCCCAGTAGCGGTTGCGGGACAGCGCCCAGTCGATGTTGTTGGTGAGCCAGTCGCCGTAGCGGCCGTGCTTGACCGTGTCCGGGAACCAGTTCGTCTTCTCGTTCTCCTGGAGGAGCCGGTCCTTGACCGCGGTCGTGCGGATGTACCAGGAGGGCTGCGCGTAGTAGAGGAGCGCGGTGTGACAGCGCCAGCAATGCGGGTAGCTGTGTTCGTACGGGATGTGCTTGAAGAGGAGGCCGCGCTGCTGAAGGTCCTCGGTGAGCTTTTCGTCCGCCTTCTTGAAGAAGACTCCGCCGACCATCGGTACGTCCGCCTCGAACGTGCCGTCCGGGCGGACCGGGTTCACGACCGGCAGGCCGTACGCGCGGCAGACCTTGAGGTCGTCCTCACCGAACGCCGGGGACTGGTGGACGAGGCCGGTGCCGTCCTCGGTGGTGACGTACTCGGCGTTGACGACGAAATGCGCCGGTTCCGGGAACTCCACCAGCTCGAACGGACGTTGGTAGTTCCAGCGCTCCATTTCGGCGCCGGTGAAGGTCTGACCTGTGGTCTCCCAGCCCTCGCCGAGCGCCTTGGTGACGAGCGGTTCGGCGACGACGAGCTTCTCCGTGCCGTCCGTCACGACCGCGTAGGTCACCTCGGGGTGCGCGGCCACGGCCGTGTTGGAGACCAGCGTCCAGGGGGTCGTCGTCCACACCAGGAGGGCGGCCTCGCCGGCCAGCGGACCGGAGGTGAGGGGGAAACGGACGTACACGGACGGGTCGACGACCGTCTCGTAGCCCTGGGCCAGCTCGTGGTCCGAGAGGCCGGTGCCGCAGCGGGGGCACCAGGGGGCGACGCGGTGGTCCTGGACCAGGAGACCCTTGGCGAAGATCTCCTTCAGCGACCACCAGACCGACTCGATGTACTCCGGGTCCATCGTCACGTACGCGTCGTCGAGGTCGACCCAGTAGCCCATGCGGGTCGTCAGCTCGGAGAAGGCGTCCGTGTGGCGCAGCACCGACTCGCGGCACTTCGCGTTGAACTCCGCGATGCCGTACGCCTCGATGTCCTGCTTCCCGGAGAAGCCCAGCTCCTTCTCGACCGCCAGCTCCACCGGCAGGCCGTGGCAGTCCCAGCCGGCCTTGCGGGCGACGTGGTAGCCGCGCATCGTGCGGAACCGGGGGAAGACGTCCTTGAAGACGCGGGCCTCGATGTGGTGGGCGCCGGGCATGCCGTTCGCGGTGGGCGGGCCCTCGTAGAACACCCACTCCGGGCGGCCCTCGGACTGCTCCAGCGTCTTGGCGAAGATCTTCTGCTCGCGCCAGAAGTCGAGCACTGCGTGCTCGAGGGCGGGCAGGTCGACCTGGGCGGGGACCTGGCGGTACGTCGGCTCTGTCATCTGCGAGCTTCCTCCAACGGACTTGCTGCCTTCCGTCGGAGGGACGAGAGCCGTTTCGCTCCCGCGGTACCACCCTCCTTGGCCCGCCCGTCCTCCGGGGAGCCCCCTCATTGGGTTCGCGAAACCGGGTCTACTCGCCTGGCGGCTTTCTTCCGGCGGCTCCGGGGTGATCTTCACGACGCGCTCGCCCCCGGGCTCCCACCGTCCCCGGGTCGCTCTCGGCCGCGTACGCCGCTACTCGTCCCCATCCACGCTTTCTCGCTCCGCTCAGTGTACGGGGCTCCGGGCGGGGCGGCCGAACGGAATTCCCGGGGTGCGCGACGGGTGGTTCGACCTGTTGCCGACCGGGTGAAGTCGATTTATCGTCCCAGCACGATTCGCGTGCAAGATCACGGTATGTGAAGGGGCCGCGGCCATGGTGGCGAAGAACAAGAAGAGTGCGGGTACGGCTGTGCTGGCTGTACGGAAGGGGGAGGAGCCATGGACTCCGGCGGAGGTGGCGGAGGCGCGGGCGGAGCTGTTGTCCGAGGTGCTGCGGCTGCGGGGGGAGATCGACGCGTCCGAGAACGCGCTGGTGGGGCTCATGCGGGACTCCGGGGACGGGGCCGGTGACGACCAGGCCGACACCGGCACGAAGAACATCACGCGCGAGCACGAGATGGCGCTCACCGCGAACGCGCGGGAGATGCTGGAGCAGAGCGAGCGTGCGCTGGAGCGGCTCGACGCGGGGACGTACGGGCTGTGCGAGAGCTGCGGGGAGGCGATCGGGAAGGCCCGGATGCAGGCGTTTCCTCGGGCGACGTTGTGCGTGGAGTGCAAGCAGAAGCAGGAACGGCGCTACTGAAGGGGGCGGCGGGGGTTCGTTGCCGGGTGCGGCTTCGTCGTGGCTTGTCGCGCAGTTCCCCGCGCCCCTGGAAAGACGGCGCTGCGCGCCTGTCCTTTCCAGCGTGTCGTACTCTCGTCCTCACTGGTACCTACGTGAGGGACTTACGTGGCAGAGGTGGAGCGCGTCATCGATACGTCGGAGGTCCCCGAGGGGGATTCGCCTCGGGGGAAGCGGCGGGTTCTCGTGTTGTTCGCGGTGGCCGCTGTCGCTTATGCGCTTGATCTCGTCAGCAAGATCATTGTGGTGGCCAAGCTGGAGCACCACGCTCCTGTCGAGCTGATCGGGGACTGGCTCAAGCTGGACGCGATCCGCAACTCCGGGGCCGCGTTCAGTTTCGGGGAAGCGTTCACCGTGATCTTCACGGTGATCGCCGCCACCGTGATCGTCGTGATCGTGCGACTGGCCCGGAAGCTGTACAGCCTGCCGTGGGCCATCGCGCTGGGGCTGCTGCTCGGGGGTGCGCTCGGGAACCTCACCGACCGGATCTTCCGGGCGCCCGGGGTGTTCGAGGGTGCCGTCGTCGACTTCATCGCCCCGAAGCACTTCGCCGTGTTCAATCTCGCCGACTCCGCGATCGTCTGCGGGGGCATTCTGATCGTCCTCCTGTCCTTCAAGGGGCTCGACCCGGACGGGACCGTCCACAAGGACTGACATACTCGACGGGTGAGCACGATTCCCGAGATCCGTACCCTGCCCGTGCCCGACGGCCTGGAGGGCGAGCGCGTCGACGCCGCCATCTCCCGCATGTTCGGCTTCTCCCGCACGAAGGCCGCCGAGCTGGCCGCGGCGGGGAAGGTCTCGGTGGACGGCTCGGTGGTCGGCAAGTCGGAGCGCGTGCACGGCGGCGCCTGGCTGGAGGTCGAGATGCCGCAGGCCCCCGCCCCCGTACAGATCGTCGCCGAGCCCGTCGAGGGCATGGAGATCGTGTACGACGACGATGACGTCGTCGTCATCGTGAAGCCGGTCGGCGTCGCCGCGCACCCCTCACCGGGCTGGACCGGCACCACCGTCATCGGCGGGCTCGCCGCCGCCGGTTACCGCATCTCCACGTCCGGCGCCGCCGAGCGCCAGGGCATCGTGCACCGGCTCGACGTCGGGACGTCCGGCCTCATGGTCGTCGCCAAGTCGGAGCGGGCGTACACCTCGCTGAAGCGGCAGTTCAAGGAACGCGTCGTCGACAAGCGCTACCACACCCTCGTCCAGGGCCACCCCGACCCGACCAGCGGCACCATCGACGCGCCCATCGGACGTCACCCGCAGCACGACTACAAGTGGGCCGTCACCGCCGACGGCAAGGCGTCCGTCACCCACTACGACCTCATCGAGGCGTTCCGTTCGGCCTCCCTGCTCGACATCAAGCTGGAGACCGGCCGCACCCACCAGATCCGCGTGCACATGTCCGCGCACCGGCACCCCTGCGTCGGCGACCTCACGTACGGCGCCGACCCCACCCTCTCCAAGCGGCTGCGCCTGACCCGGCAGTGGCTGCACGCGGTCCGCCTCGGCTTCGAGCACCCCGGGGACGGGGAGTGGGTCGAGTTCTCCAGCGACTATCCCGCGGACCTCCAGCTCGCGCTGGACCTGGTCCGGGAGGAGACGTACGGCTGAGCCGGTCGTGCGAGGCTTGTTCTTGATCGGTTGAGTCGAGAGAACGCCGGAGCCCTCGCCGTGGACCAACTGGCCCTCTTGTTCGTCCTGCTGCTCGGAGCCGTGATCAGCGTGCCCGTGGGGGACCGGTTCGGGTTGCCGTCCCCGGTGCTGATGACGCTGCTCGGGATTCTGCTCGCCGTCGCGGACTTCGTGCCCAACGTCGACATCCCGCCCGGGCTGATCCTGCCCGTGCTGCTGCCGCCCCTGCTGTACGCGGCCGTACGGCGGACCTCCTGGCGGCAGTTCGCCGCCAACCGGCGGCCCATCTTCCTGCTCGCCGTCGCGCTCGTCTTCGTGACGACGTTCTCCGTCGCCGCCGTCGCGCATTCGATCGTGCCCGGGCTGTCCGTCGCCGCCGCTGTCGCCCTCGGGGCGCTCGTGGCGCCGCCCGACCCCGTCGCCGCCACCGCTGTCGCCGGGCAGCTCGGGCTGCCCCGGCGGCTCGTCTCCATCCTGGAGGGGGAGGGGCTGTTCAACGACGTCACCGCGATCGTGCTGTACCACGTCGCCATCGCGGCCGTCGTCAGCGGGGAGTTCCACGCCGGCGAGGCGGTTCTCCAGTTCGTGCTGTCCGCCGTCGTCGCCGTCGTCGTGGGCGTCGCGCTCGGGTGGGGGGCCAACAAGCTCCTCGACCTGCTGGGGGACGCGACCCTCCAGATCAGTCTGACGCTGCTCGTGCCGTTCGCCGCCTACGTGCTGGCCGAGGAGCTGCACGGGTCCGGGGTGCTGGCCGTGCTCACCTGCGCGCTGTTCCTCGCGGAGTACGCCGCCGACCCCGACGACGTCGTCAACCGGCTCGCCGGGCACGCGTTCTGGGACATCGTCGACACGCTGGTCACCGGTGTGGCCTTCGGGCTGATCGGGCTCGAACTGCACAACGCCCTGCGCACCGCTTCCGGGCGGTGGGGGGAGATGCTCGGGTGGGCCGCCGTCGTCGCCGGGGTCGTCATCCTCGTACGGCTTCTGTGGCTGCTTCCGGCGGGGTGGCTGGCCCGGAAGCTGCACGCCCGGCGGGATGTCGACGAGGAGATCCCCATGAGCTGGCGGGAGACCGTCGTCATGTGGTGGTCCGGGATGCGGGGGGTCGCCTCCGTGGCCCTCGCGCTCGCCATTCCGCTGCACATCGACGACGGGTCCGCGTTCCCCGCCCGCGACGAGATCGTGTTCATCGCCTTCGGGGTCATCATGACGACCCTCGTGCTCCAGGGGCTGACCCTTCCGTTCCTCGTGCGGCGGCTCGGGGTGCGGGCCGACACCGAGCGGGAGAAGGAGTACGAGCGGGAGTTGGCGGTCCGGGCCGCCAAGGCCGCCAAGCGCAGGCTGCGCGAGATCGAGGAGGTGGAGGAGCTGCCCGAGGAGGTCTCCGAGCAGTTGCTGCGGCGGGCGTTCGAGATCGGGGTGCGGATCTCCCCGCACATCGCCGAGGACGAGCGGCGCGAGGGGCACGAGCAGCGGGTGCGCCGGCTGAAGCGGGTCCGGCGCATCCAGGGCGAGATGATGAGCGCCGCCCGGCACGAGGTGCTGGCCGCGCGCAGCGAGAGCGGGGCGGACCCGGAGATCGTGGACCGGGTCCTGCGGCAGCTGGACGTACGCAGCCTGCGGTGACACCGCGCCTCAGCCGTACGCCCGCTACCCCCGCGCCCCGTGCGGCGGCTCGTACGCCCGGCGCGGCGACGCCCCGTCCGGGCGGGGCGTTGCCGAAGGGAGCTGGGCGTCCGCCGTGTTGACCCGGGGGAGGGCGTACGGGTGGTGGTCGCACAGCCAGCGGATCATCTGTTCGCGGACGGTCACCCGCACCTTCCAGATGTCGTCCGCGTCCTTCGCCGTCAGGAGGGCGCGGACCTCGATCGTGTTCGGCGTGGTGTCGGTCACCGCGAGGTCGTAGGCGCGCCCGTCCCAGTGCTCGCACGCCCGCAGGATGTCGCGCAGGTGGACCCGCATCGCGTCCAGCGGGGCCGAGTGGTCCAGCTGCCAGAAGACCGTGCCGGTCAGCTGGGCGCCACCCCGCGACCAGTTCTCGAACGGCTTGGACGTGAAGTACGACACCGGCATGGTGATCCGGCGTTCGTCCCAGGTGCGGACGGTCAGGTACGTGAGGGTGATGTCCTCGACCGTGCCCCACTCCCCGTCGACGACGACCGTGTCGCCGAGCCGGACCATGTCCCCGAAGGCGATCTGGAACCCGGCGAACATGTTGCTGAGGGTCGACTGGGCGGCGACACCGGCGACGATGCCGATGATGCCGGCGGAGGCGAGGAGGGAGGCGCCGGCGGCGCGCATCGCGGGGAACGTGAGCAGCATCGCGGCGATCGCGACGACCCCGACGACCGCCGCGACGACCCGCATGATCAGGGAGACCTGGGTGCGTACCCGGCGTACGCGCGCGGGGTCGCGGTGGGCGCGGGAGCTGGCGTACCGGGTGAACGTGGTCTCGACGATCGCGCCGGCGATGCGGACGACGAGCCAGGCCGCCGAGCCGATGAGGACGAGCGTGAGGGTGCGGCCGATGGCGACGCGGTGGTCCTGGAGCAGCTCGGCCCTGTCGTAGGAGCCTCTGAGCAGGGCGGCGCACAGCAGGAGCTGGTAGGGGACGCGGCCCCGGCGCAGCAGGCCCCACAGGGGGGTCTCCGAGTGGCGGGCGTCGGCCTTGCGCAGGAGGTGGTCGGTGGCCCAGCCGATGAGCAGGGTCAGGGCGAGCGAGCCGCCCACGACGATCACGGGTCGGAGCAGGTTCTCCATACCGTCGAACGTAACCGCTCAGGGGCGGTCGTGAACATGGGGGCCGTGAGGCTCGTGTGAAGGGCGCGGCTGGCACCATGTGGGCATGAACATCATGCTTTTCCACTCGACCTACGGTCTCAGGCCCGCCGTACAGGACGCCGCGCGGCGGCTGCGCGAGGCCGGGCACGTGGTCTGGACGCCCGATCTCTTCGAGGGGCGGACGTTCGACGAGGTCGAGGCGGGGATGGAGTTCAAGGAGACCGTCGGCAAGGAGGAGCTCCTCAAGCGCGCCGTCCTCGCCGCCGCCCCCTACTCCGAACGCGGACTGGTCTACGCCGGCTTCTCCCTGGGCGCCTCCGTCGCGCAGACCCTCGCGCTGGGCGACGAGAAGGCGCGCGGCCTGCTCCTCCTGCACGGTACGTCGGACATCGCGCCCAACGCCTCCGTGGACGACCTCCCCGTACAGCTCCACGTCGCCTCGCCGGACCAGTTCGAGACGGACGACTGGCTGAACTCCTGGTACCTCCAGATGCGGCGGACCGGCGCCGACGTCGAGGTCCACCGGTACGCCGGGGCCGGCCACCTCTACACCGACCCCGGGCTGCCCGACTACGACGAGGAGGCCGCCGAGACCACCTGGCGGGTGGCGCTCGGCTTCCTCGACACGCTCTAGCTACACCGGGTCGTAGGTCCGCTCGACCTTCTGCGTCCCGGCGAGCGTGCGGTAGGACCGGGACCACGACGACGTCGCGTTCTGCCGCGTCTTGTCGGAGAGCGTGTAGTAGTCCATCTGCGCGCGGGCCGGCGTGATGTCGAGGACGCCGTAGCCGTGGCGGTCGGTGTCGACCCACTGGACGTGGCGGTTGGCGGCGCGGATCACCGGCGAGGCCAGGGCGGAGATGACGCCCTCGGGGGCGTTCGTGAGGTCGTCGAGGTTGTCGGAGGTGACCGACGTGACGACGAACTCGGTGGCCGCCGACGGGGAGAGCGGGTAGGTGCCGGCGTCCACGGGGACGTCGTTCGCCCACGCCATGTGGATGTCGCCGGTGAGGAAGACCGTGTTGGAGATCGCGTTCGACCGCAGGTGGGCCAGCAGTTCGCGCCGGTCGTCCGTGTAGCCGTCCCACTGGTCGGTGTTGAGGGCGAGGCCCTCCTCGGGCAGGCCGAGCAGCTTGGCCAGCGGCTTGAAGAGGTCGGCGGCCAGGGAGCCGATCGCGAACGGCGAGATCATCACCGAGTTCCCGACGAGCTTCCAGGTCGTGTCGGAGGACTTCAGCCCGGCCTTCAGCCAGTCCAGCTGGGCGCGCCCGGTGATCGTGCGCCCGGGGTCGTCCACCGAGCCGTCGCCGGTCTTCACCTGCTGTGAGCGGAAGGACCGCAGGTCGAGCAGGGAGAGGTCGGCGAGCTTCCCGAACCGCAGCCGCCGGTAGGTCGTCCCGGCGAGGGCGGGGCGCACCGGCATCCACTCGAAGTACGCCTGCTTGGCCGCCGCCTGACGCGCGCTCCAGGTGCCCTCGGCGCCCTCGGTGTGGTTCTCGGCGCCGCCGGACCAGGCGTCGTTGGCGAACTCGTGGTCGTCCCAGATCGCGACGACCGGCGCCTTGGCGTGCAGGGCCTGGAGGTCGGTGTCCGTCTTGTAGGTGCCGTGCCGGGCGCGGTAGTCGGCGAGGGTGGTGATCTCGTGGGCGGGGACGTGCGGGCGGATCACCTTGCCGCGGGTGCCGTACTGGCCGGTGCCGTACTCGTAGATGTAGTCGCCGAGGTGCAGCCAGGCGTCGAGGTCGTTGCGCGCCGCGAGGTGGCGGTAGGACGCGAAGTAGCCCGCCTCCCAGTTCGCGCAGGAGACCACGCCGAAGCGCAGGCCCGCGACGGACGCGTCGGGCGCCGGGGCCGTACGGGTGCGGGCCACGGGGGAGAGGGTGCCGCCCGCCGAGAAGCGGAACCAGTAGTCGGTCGCCGGGGCGAGGCCGCGGACGTCCGCCTTGACGGTGTGGTCGGAGGCGGCGCTCGCGGTGACCGTGCCGCGCGCGGCGATGTCCGTGAGGGCCTTGTCGCGGGCGATCACCCACTCGACCTCGGTGTCCGGGCCGAGCCCCGAGCCGGGGAGCGCCTCGGGCACCGGCGTCACCCGGGTCCACAGCAGGAGGCCGTCGGCGAGGGGGTCGCCGGAGGCGAGGCCGTGCAGGAAGGCCGGGGCGGTCTCGGAGGCGGCGCGCGCGGGGAGGGCGGCGGCCAGCGGACCCGCCAGGACGGCGGTCGCCGCCGCGGCCTTGACGACCGTGCGGCGGCGAGGGGTGAGGGACTCGTGAGTGCGTCTTTGCGGTGTGGGTTGCTGCGGTGTGGGTCTCTGCGGTGTGGTCACGAGCCCTCAGGTTACTGATCGGTATGAACGTCGGTGGGCGAACTCGTGAAGTCCGCCCACCGGTTGTTCACCGAAGAGGGGTTCAGCCCTTGAGCGCGGCGTCGACCACCTGGTTGAACTGGTCCACCGTCATCATCGGCTTCCCGTCGTTGAGCTGCTTGCCGTCCATGACGAAGCCGGGCGTGCCCTGGACGCCTTCCTTGTTGTCGTCGAACGTCTTGGACATGGCCATCGCCCAGGCGTCGTAGGTGCCCTTCTTCACGGCGTCCTGGAACTTCGCGTTGCCCTTGAGCGCGGGGACCGTGTCGGCTATCTCGATGAGGTAGCTGTCGTTCTTGAACTTGTCGTTCGTCTCCTCCGGGTGCCACTTCGTCGAGTACATCGCTGCCTTGTACTCGAGGAACGCCTCCGGGCTGACGTTCAGGGCCGCGCCCAGCGCGCTGAGGGCGTTCTTGGAGCCCTCGCCGTTGTCCTTGTTGTCGATGAAGGTCGCGCCGACGTACTGGAACTTGTACTTGCCGGAGTCGATGTCCTTCTTCACGGTCGTCCCGACCGTCTGCTCGAACTGGGCGCAGATCGGGCAGCGCGGGTCCTCGAAGATCGTGAGGGTCTTCTTCGCGGTGTCCTTGCCGATGACGACGGTCGTGCCCTTGTCGCCGGTGGTGTTGGCCGGGGCGACGACTGTGTCGCTCTTCACGGCCTCCCAGTGGTCCGGCTTGTTGGCCTGGATCACCGCGTAGCTGATCCCGCCGGCCGCCGCCAGCACCGCCAGCGCCGAGGCGCCGACGATGACCTGCCGCTTGACCTTGTCCTTCTTCGCCTGCCGCTCGCGCTCCTGGCGCAGCCGCTCACGGGCCGCCGTCTTCGCCGCCTGGCTGTTGCGCTTGCTCATGTCGGTGTTCTCCCTGGGAAAGATGCTGGGTACGGGGGTGTCGCGTCGCGTGCCTGGTCAAGCTCGGGCTCAGGCGGCGAGCGGCGGGCCCCTGCGGCCCAGGGAGTGGACGAGGAGCAGGTCGCGGACGGCGGCCGTACGGCGCGTCGCGCGCGGCAGGCGGCCACGGGCGCCGGTCTCGGGGCGCGGCCGGTGGGTGACGGCGGCCACCGCGAGCAGCAGCGGCCGGAACGTCGTCACGGCGGCGGCCCGCAGCAGTTGGGCGAGGGCCCGCTCGCCCCGGCGCAGCCAGGCGGCGGCGACCAGGCCGACGCTGACGTGCGCCGCGAGCAGCCCCCACGCGGTCGCCGGGTCGGCGTGCGCGAGGAGCGCCGGGACCTGGCCGGAGTGGGTGACGCGGGCGAGGGGGGTGCCGAGCGCGGTGCCGTCGCCGCACAGGACGTTCCAGCCGACCGAGCGCAGCGGGCCGGTGACCGGGCCGCCGGCCGGGCCGTAGCAGACGGTCTGGCCGGTCGTGAAGACCGTGTCGGCCGCCAGCTCCAGCGGGACCAGCAGCGCGGCGATCCGGGCGTAGCCGCGTTCGCGGCCCGCGAGGAGGTAGGCGAGCGCGAACACGGCCACGGCGATGAGCGCGACCGTGTTCAACGGCAGGGGGGCCCGGGACAGCAGGACGTGCGACGCGGTGCTGAGCGTCACGACGAGTGCCGTGAACAGCGCCGCGCGAACGGCTCTGAGTCGGGTCCCGGATATGTTCATAACACCGGCAGTGTTACATGGTCCGCCGTAAGAGACCCCTAAAAGCTGCCTGTGAGAGGCCCCGGGGCCGCTATGCGTGACCTCTGCGCGACCTGCGCGTCACAGACCCGGTATCCGGCCGTTGCGGAACAGGTCGACGAAGATCTGGTGGTCCTGGCGCGCGCGGGCGCCGTACGCGTGCGCGAAGTCCACCAGGAGCGGCGCGAAGCCCTCCTCGTCGGCCGCGAGCGCCGCGTCGATGGCGCGCTCCGTGGAGAACGGCACCAGCGACTCGCCCGAGGTGTCGTCCGCCGCCGCGTGCATCGTCGCCGTGGCCCGGCCGAGGTCCGCGACGACCGCCGCGATCTCCTCCGGGTCGTCGATGTCGCCCCAGTCCAGGTCCACCGCGTACGGCGACACCTCGGCGACCAGCTGGCCCGCGCCGTCCAGCTCGGTCCAGCCCAGCCACGGGTCCGCGTGCGCCTGGAGAGCGCGCTGGGAGATGACCGTGCGGTGGCCCTCGTGCTGGAAGTAGTCCCGGATCGCGCGGTCCGTGACGTGCCGGGACACGGCCGGGGTCTGGGCCTGCTTGATGTAGATCACGACGTCGTTCTCCAGGGCGTCGCTGTGCCCCTCCAGCAGGATGTTGTACGACGGCAGCCCGGCCGACCCGATGCCGATGCCCCGGCGGCCGACGACGTCCTTCACGCGGTACGAGTCGGGGCGGGCCAGCGAGGAGTCCGGGAGGGTCTCCAGGTAGCCGTCGAACGCGGCCAGCACCTTGTAGCGCGTCGCCGCGTCCAGCTCGATGGAGCCGCCGCCCGGCGCGAAGCGGCGCTCGAAGTCGCGGATCTCCGTCATCGACTCCAGGAGGCCGAAGCGGGTCAGCGAGCGGGCGTCCCTGAGCGCGTCCAGGAGCGGGCCCTCGGCCGTGTCCAGCGTGAAGGGCGGGACCTCGTCGCGCTTCGCGCCCGTCGCCAGCGCGTGGACGCGCTCCCGGTACGCGCCCGCGTAGACGCCGACCAGCTCGCCGATCTGCTCGTCGCTCAGCGCCTTCGCGTACCCGATGAGGGCGATGGAGGCGGCGAAGCGCTTGAGGTCCCAGGTGAAGGGGCCGACGTACGCCTCGTCGAAGTCGTTGACGTTGAAGATCAGGCGGCCCGTCGCGTCCATGTACGTGCCGAAGTTCTCCGCGTGCAGGTCGCCGTGGATCCACACGCGCGCGGTGCGGTCGTCCAGGTAGGGGCCGCCGTGCTTCGACCCAAACTGATCAGACACAGTCAGGTCGTGGTAGAAGAGAGCGGCCGTCCCCCGGTAGAACGCGAACGCGGAAGCCGCCATCTTGCGGAACTTCACGCGGAACGCGGCCGGGTCGGCGGCCAGGAGCTCGCCGAACGCGGTGTCGAAGACGGCGAGGATCTCCTCGCCGCGCTGCTCGTCGTTGAGCCGGTTGACCGACATCGCCGGGTGCCTCCTGGTGCGTACGTGTTCGACAGTGTTTCTGCCGACTCCAACGGGCGGGGTCTTCGAGAAGTGCCCGCCTGTGAAGGTACGCGGGGGAGCCCCGTGCGTGTCAGTGCCGAGGCATAGACTTCACGCCGACCCCCAGACCGCTCCCAGGAGGCCACGCCGTGTCGAAGCCGCCGTTCACGCACCTGCACGTCCACACCCAGTACTCCCTGCTGGACGGTGCCGCGCGGCTCAAGGACATGTTCGACGCGTGCAACGAGATGGGCATGACCCATATCGCGATGTCCGACCACGGCAACCTGCACGGGGCGTACGACTTCTTCCACACGGCGAAGAAGGCGGGCATCACGCCGATCATCGGCATCGAGGCGTACGTCGCCCCCGAGTCCCGGCGCAACAAGCGCAAGATCCAGTGGGGCCAGCCGCACCAGAAGCGCGACGACGTCTCCGGTTCCGGTGGTTACACGCACAAAACGATGTGGGCCGTGAACAAGACGGGCCTGCACAACCTCTTCCGCCTCTCCTCCGACGCCTACGCGGAGGGCTGGCTCCAGAAGTGGCCCCGGATGGACAAGGAGACCATCTCCCAGTGGTCCGAGGGCATCGTCGCCTCCACCGGCTGCCCCTCCGGCGAGCTCCAGACCCGCCTGCGCCTCGGCCAGTACGACGAGGCCCTCAAGGCGGCGGCCGACTACCAGGACATCTTCGGCAAGGACCGCTACTTCCTGGAACTGATGGACCACGGCATCGAGATCGAGCACCGGGTCCGCGACGGCCTCCTGGAGATCGGCAAGAAGCTCGGCATCCCGCCCCTGGTCACGAACGACTCGCACTACACGTACGCGCACGAGGCGACCGCCCACGACGCCCTGCTGTGCATCCAGACCGGCAAGAACCTCTCCGACCCGGACCGCTTCAAGTTCGACGGCACCGGCTACTACCTCAAGTCCACGGACGAGATGTACGCCGTCGACTCCTCGGACGCCTGGCAGGAGGGCTGCGCCAACACCCTCCTGGTCGCCGAGATGGTCGACACCACCGGCATGTTCGAGGCCAAGAACCTCATGCCGAAGTTCGAGATCCCCGAGGGCTACACCGAGGTCACCTGGTTCCGCGAGGAGACCATGGCCGGGATGCGCCGCCGCTTCCCGGACGGCATCCCGGACGACCGCATGAAGCAGGTCGAGTACGAGATGGACACCATCATCTCGATGGGCTTCCCGGGCTACTTCCTCGTCGTCGCCGACTTCATCATGTGGGCCAAGAAGCAGGGCATCGCGGTCGGCCCCGGCCGAGGCTCGGCGGCCGGCTCGATCGTCGCGTACGCCATGGGCATCACCGACCTCGACCCCATCCCGCACGGCCTGATCTTCGAGCGGTTCCTCAACCCCGAGCGCATCTCCATGCCGGACGTCGACATCGACTTCGACGAGCGCAGGCGCGTCGAGGTCATCCGGTACGTGACGGAGAAGTACGGCTCCGACAAGGTCGCCATGATCGGCACCTACGGCAAGATCAAGGCCAAGAACGCCATCAAGGACTCCGCGCGCGTGCTGGGCTACCCGTACGCGATGGGCGACCGCCTCACCAAGGCCATGCCCGCCGACGTCCTCGGCAAGGGCATCGACCTCGACGGCATCACCAACCCCTCCCACCCGCGCTACAACGAGGCGGGCGAGATCCGGGGGATGTACGAGAACGAGCCGGACGTCAAGAAGGTCATCGACACCGCCAAGGGCGTCGAGGGCCTGGTCCGGCAGATGGGCGTGCACGCCGCCGGCGTCATCATGTCCAGCGAGCCCATCGTCGACCACGCCCCGGTCTGGGTGCGGCACACCGACGGCGTGACCATCACGCAGTGGGACTACCCGAGCTGCGAGTCGCTCGGCCTGCTGAAGATGGACTTCCTCGGCCTGCGCAACCTGACGATCATGGACGACGCCGTCAAGATGGTGAAGTCCAACAAGGGCGTCGAACTCGACCTGCTGGCGCTGCCGCTCGACGACCCGACGACCTTCGAACTCCTCCAGCGCGGCGACACGCTCGGCGTGTTCCAGTTCGACGGCGGGCCCATGCGGTCGCTGCTGCGGCTGATGAAGCCCGACAACTTCGAAGACATCTCCGCCGTCTCCGCGCTCTACCGTCCCGGCCCGATGGGCATGGACTCGCACACGAACTACGCGCTGCGCAAGAACAAGCTCCAGGAGATCACCCCGATCCACAAGGAGCTGGAGGAGCCGCTCGAAGAGGTCCTCGCCGTCACCTACGGCCTGATCGTCTACCAGGAGCAGGTGCAGAAGGCCGCGCAGATCATCGCCGGGTACTCGCTCGGCGAGGCCGACATCCTGCGCCGCGTGATGGGCAAGAAGAAGCCCGAGGAACTCGCCAAGAACTTCACGATCTTCCAGGCGGGCGCCCAGAAGAACGGCTACAGCGACGAGGCGATCCAGGCGCTGTGGGACGTGCTGGTGCCGTTCGCCGGGTACGCGTTCAACAAGGCGCACTCCGCCGCGTACGGGCTCGTCTCCTACTGGACGGCCTACCTCAAGGCCAACTACCCCGCCGAGTACATGGCCGCGCTCCTGACGTCCGTCAAGGACGACAAGGACAAGTCCGCGATCTACCTCAACGAGTGCCGGCGCATGGGCATCAAGGTGCTGCCGCCGGACGTCAACGAGTCCGTGCACAACTTCGCCGCCCAGGGTGACGACGTGATCCTCTTCGGGCTCGAAGCGGTCCGCAACGTCGGCACGAACGTCGTCGAGTCGATCATCCGCAGCCGCAAGGCCAAGGGGAAGTACGCCTCCTTCCCCGACTACCTCGACAAGGTCGAGGCCGTCGCCTGCAACAAGCGGACCACCGAGTCGCTGATCAAGGCCGGGGCGTTCGACTCCCTCGGGCACACGCGCAAGGGGCTCACCGCGCACTTCGACACGATGATCGACAACGTGGTCGCGGTGAAGCGCAAGGAGGCGGAGGGGCAGTTCGACCTCTTCGGGGGGATGGGGGAGGAGGACAGCAACGAGCCCGGGTTCGGGCTGGACGTCGAGTTCACCACCGATGAGTGGGAGAAGACGTATCTGCTCGCGCAGGAGCGGGAGATGCTCGGTCTGTACGTCTCCGACCACCCCCTGTTCGGGCTCGAACACGTCCTCTCCGACAAGGCCGACGCCGGGATCGCGCAGCTCACGGGGGGTGAACACGCCGACGGGGCCGTCGTGACCATCGGCGGGATCATCTCCGGGCTCCAGCGCAAGATGACCAAGCAGGGCAACGCCTGGGCCATCGCCACGGTCGAGGACCTCGCCGGGTCCATCGAGTGCATGTTCTTCCCGGCGACGTACCAGCTGATCTCCACGCAGCTCGTCGAGGACGCCGTCGTGTTCGTCAAGGGGCGGCTCGACAAGCGGGAGGACGTGCCGCGGCTCGTCGCGATGGAGCTGGCCGTGCCGGACCTCTCCAACGCGGGGACCAACGCGCCGGTGATCCTCACGATCCCGGCGACCCGGGTGACGCCGCCGATGGTGAGCCGGCTGAACGAGATCCTCACGCACCATCGGGGGGACAGCGAGGTGCGGATCCGGTTGCAGGGGCCCACGAAGACGACGGTGCTGCGGCTGGACCGGCACCGGGTGAAGCCGGACCCGGCGCTGTTCGGTGACTTGAAGGTGCTGCTGGGCCCGGCTTGCCTGGCCGGGTGAGGTGGTGATGACGTAGAAGAGGGGCGCATCCCTTTGTGGGTGCGCCCCTCTTCGCGCTACTGCCTCTTGCCGTCCTCAGTTGTGGCCGAAGCGGCGTTCGCGGTGTTTGCGGGCCATGTCCATCGGGCTCGCCGTGGTGGCTCGCTTCGCTTCCGCTTCCATCGCGGTCTGCTGGGCCTGCTGCTGGCCGCGTTCCGCCTGGGAAGCCTGGGCGCGGTTCTGTTTCTTGTGCTTGGCCATGGGGATCTGCCTCCTGAGGATGGTTAGGGGCTAGGGCCTGGTTCAGACTCACACGGGCAGAGATAAGCCGCATTTCGGATCATTGCCCTGTGTGACCAAGGGGTCGGAGGGGGCAATGTCCCCAAACGCCACGCCGAAGATCGAGTTCCGGCCGTTAACCCTCGCGAGGTCGGGCAGACTCCAAGGAAGCCCGAAGCACAACTCCCGGGAAGAGGGTGAGTCGCGTGGACCGCTGCATCGTCCTGGTGGACGCCGGGTATCTGCTCGGGGCCGCCGCCAGTCTCCTCGCCGGCGAGCCCTCGCGCTCCCGTATCAGCGTCGATCACAGTGCACTCGTACAAGGACTGCGAGAACAGGCGGAGTCCGACACCGAACGGCCGCTGCTGCGGATCTACTGGTTCGACGGCGCCCCCGACCGCGTCCCCCAGCCCGAGCACCGCAGGCTGCGCGTGATGCCCCGGGTCACCGTCCGGCTCGGCGCGCTGACCCGCAGCGACGGACGCTGGGCGCAGAAGGGCGTCGACGCCGCGATGCACGCCGAGCTGACCGAACTGGCCCGCAACCGCGCCTGCTCGGACGTCGTGCTGGTGACCGGCGACGGCGATCTGCTGCCGGGGATGATGGCCGCGAAGGAGCACGGCGTCGCCGTCCACCTGTGGGCCGTCCAGGCCGCCGACGGGGACTACAACCAGTCCGAGGACCTCGTCGCGGAGGCGGACGAGCGGCGGGTCCTCGACCGGACGTGGATCACCAAGGCCGTCCGCGCGAAGGAGCACGGCGGGGTGTGCGCGCCGCAGCCCGTACCGCGCCCGGAGATCGCGGCGATCCTCGCCGCCCCCCTGCCCGACGCGCCGCGTCCCCCCGACCCCGAGCCGCACGAGCACGCGCAGCCCGACAGCAACGGCGTCTCGGAGCGCGTCCCCGCGCCCAAGGGCATCCCCACGCCGAAGGACCTCGCGACCCTGCGCGCCTCCGGCGAGAAGCCGGTTCCCGCGCCGAACGCGACCCTGCGCTGGTCCTCCGACAAGGGCTGGGTCGACCGGCCCGCCGCCGAGCCCCCCGAGGCCGCCGCCATGCCGACGCTCGCGCAGCTCACGACCGCCGAGCAGCGCTGGGCGGACCGCGAGGAGGACATCACGACCGTCGGCGGCGACCCGTACGAGGTCGGACAGGTGTTCGCGCGGCGCTGGATCGCCCGTCTCGGCGACCAGAGTCACCTCCCGAAACTGTCCGGAATGTATCCCCGCGTACCCCACCGCATCGACGGCGAGCTGCTGCGCTACGCCGCCCGCTTCGGGCTCCTCGCGCACAAGGACGACCAGATCGACGAGCACGACCGGTACGCGATCCGGGCCGGATTCTGGCGTGAGATCGACGCCAGGACCGGCGTCGAGCACGCGCCGGCGGCCGACTGAGCGGCGACCCGGACAAGGGCCGGGCCCGCCGACCCCGTACGCTCTCCCCTTGTGAGTACGCGCGCGGCACCGGCAGTCCGGCACACGGAGGACGTCGTGTGTGCCGTGCGCGGGCTGACCAAGACCTACCGGGCGGTGCGCGGCAGACGCGGCGCGCCCGGCACGCCCGAGGTGCGGGCCACGGACGACGTCTGCCTCGACATCCACCGCGGTGAGATCTTCGGACTGCTCGGGCCCAACGGCGCCGGCAAGTCCACCCTCGTACGGCAGCTCACCGGGCTGATGCGGCCCGACTCCGGCAGCGTCGAGATCCTCGGGCACGACATCGTGCGCCACCCCGAACGGGCCGCGCGGCTCCTCGCGTACCTCGGGCAGGAGTCCACCGCGCTCGACGAGCTCACCGTCTCCCTCGCCGCCGAGACCACCGCGCGGCTGCGCGGGCTCGACGTGCACGAGGCGCGCGCCGAGCGGGACGCGGTCCTCGACGAACTGGGGCTCACCGCGCTCGCCGGACGGCCGCTGCGCAAGCTGTCCGGGGGGCAGCGGCGGCTCGCCTGCTTCGCCACCGCGCTCGTCGGGGAGCGGCGTCTGCTCGTCCTCGACGAACCCACCACCGGCATGGACCCCGTCGCCCGGCGCGCCGTCTGGTCCGCCGTCGACCGGCGGCGGGCCGAGCGGGGGACGACCGTGCTGCTCGTCACCCACAACGTCATCGAGGCGGAGACCGTCCTCGACCGGGTCGCCGTCCTCGACCGGGGGCGCGTCATCGCCTGCGACACGCCTACGGGGCTGAAGGAGCAGGTCGCCGGGGAGGTGCGCGTCGATCTCGTGTGGCGGGAGAAGGCGCCGCTGGACGTCCCCGAGGTGGCCGCGCTGCGGGAGCGGGCGATCGAGTCGGGGCGGCGCTGGACGCTGCGGCTCGCGCCGGAGGAGGCCCGGGCCGTCGTGTCGACCGTGACCGGCGGGGCCGCGTTCGCCGCGCTCGACGACTTCACGCTGGCCACGCCGAGTCTTGAGGACGTGTACCTCGCGCTCGGGGGGAATTTCCGGCAGGGGCTGGTGAAGGCATGAAGGGCCCTTTTGGCGTCCTGTGTGACGCGATGAGTTTTTCGGGCGCCGGATCCGTACGGGACGGGGCCGGGGTCCTGGAGAAGAGGAGCAGCGCCACGTGAGTGTCGTACCCGCCGGGGTTCTGCCGGGGAGTGTGCGGGGGGCGGAGCAGGGAAGGCGTGAGGCCGCCGAGCTCGGGCCTCGTGCCCGGCTGTGGCCGTCCCTGGCCGCCGTGTACCGCGCGCAGCTCTCGCGTGCGCGGGTGGCGCGGATTCCGCTGCTCTTCGTCGCGACGTTCCAGTCCGTCGGGATCCTCATCATGATGCGCGGGGTCGTCGACGGGGGGAGCGAGGCCGAGGCCGTCGTCGCCGGGTCCGCCGTGCTCGTCGTCGCCTTCGTCGCGTTGAACCTTCTCGCGCAGTACTTCGGGCAGTTGCGGGCCAGCGGAGGGCTCGACCATTACGCGACGCTTCCCGTGCCGCCCGCGGCCGTCGTGCTGGGGGCCGCCGGGGCGTACGCGTCGTTCACCGTGCCGGGGACCGTGGTGACCGCTGTCTTCGGGTGCGTGCTCTTCGGGTTGCCGCTGACTCATCTGTGGATCCTGCTCGCCGTGATCCCCCTCGCGGGGGCCGCGTTGTCCGGGCTGGGGGCGGCGCTGGGTTTGTTGGCGCCTCGGCCTGAACTGGCGACCGTGATGGGGCAGTTGGGGATGTCGGCCGCGCTGCTGCTGGGGGTGCTGCCGCCGGACCGGATGCCGGACGCGGTGCGGTTCGCCCGGGATCTGCTGCCGTCGACGTACGGGGTGGAGGCGATGGCGCGGACGTTCGCGGAGCGGCCCGACTGGGGGTACGTGGTGGGGGATCTGGCGGTCTGTGCCGGGGTGGGGGTCGTGTCGCTGGCGGTGGCCACG
>NZ_LIRL01000419.1 GCF_001419795.1 Streptomyces niveiscabiei | reverse complement strand
CCCTCCGCCCCCTCCCCGCGTGATAGCTTCCCAAGGCCAGTCGAACCCACGTGCGTCCGAGTGAACGCACGAGGTCAGGGAATCCGGTGGGACTCCGGAGCTGACGCGCAGCGGTGAGGGTGACGGGCGGGGCAGCAGGCCACTGGACGGTTCGTCCGGGAAGGCGTCCCGGCTGGACGATCCCGAGTCCGAAGACCTGCTGGCGGCCTCCGGCCGGAGCCCCGGCCCCGGGGGCGCGACCGTACGACCGGGCTTCGCGTACGAGCCCTCGACGCCGAAGGAAGCTCTGTGCGACTCGCACGTCCTGCCGTACTGGCTCTCGTGTCCGCTGTTCTGGTCGCGGGGTGCGCGACCTCGTCCTCGGAGGGGAAGGCCGCGCAAGCCGACGCGGTCACCCTCACCAACTGCGGCCGGAAGGTCACCGTCGACGGTCCGCCCGAGCGCGCGGTCTCCCTCAACCAGGGCACCACGGAGATCATGCTCTCCCTGGGCCTCGCGGACCGCATGGTGGGGACGGCGACCTGGACGGACCCGGTGTCCAAGAGCCTGGAGAAGGAGAACGCGAAGGTCGAGCGCCTCGCGGACAACGCGCCCTCGCTGGAGAGGGTCCTGGACGCGGAACCGGACTTCGTGGCGGCCTCGTTCGCGTCGACGCTGGGCAAGGGCGGCGTGGCCCCGAGGGAACAGTTCGAGAAGCTGGGCGTGCCGACGTACCTGTCCCCCTCGGACTGCGTCGGCAAGGACAACGAAGGGGACGGCGACGGCGCCCGCACGCAGCCGCTGTCGATCGACACGGTGTACGGCGAAGTCCTGGACCTGGCAAGGATCTTCGGCGTCGAGGAGCGCGGCGAGAAGCTGGTCGCGGACCTCAAAACACGCGTACAGAAGGCGACTTCGGGTCTGAAGGCCCAGGACGTCACCCTGCTCTACTGGTTCGCGAACTCCCAGTCCCCCTATCTCGCGGGCTGTTGCGGAGCCCCCGGTGTCATCACCCGCGCGCTGGGCGCGAAGAACGTCTTCGACGACACCAAGGACGAATGGCCGCAGGTGAGTTGGGAGACGGTCGCGGACCGGGACCCGGCGGTCCTGGTGATCGGCGACCTCACGCGCAAGCAGCAGACGGCGGAGACGGCCGCGAAGAAGATCGGGTTCCTGGAGTCGAACCCGGTCACGAAGAACATGACGGCGGTGAAGAACAAGCGGTACGTCCTGCTGTCGGGCCAGGCCATGAACCCGACGATCCGTACGGTCGAGGGCATCGAGAAGGTCGCGGCGGCGCTGCGGACGTACGGCCTCTCCCGGTGCCCCGCGGCCTCGCGGTGCCCGGCGGCCTCACGACCCGCCGCCTCGTGACCCGCGGTCTCCTGTTCACCGCGGGCGGCCTCGCGCTGCTGGCCGTATCGGTGGCGCTGGCGATCACGATCGGCCCGGCGGACATCGCGGTCGCGGACGTGTGGGCGTCGGTGGCGTCCCACCTCGGCTGGGGCCACACGGAGTTGAGCCCGCTGCGGGACGGCATCGTGTGGAACCTGCGCCTGCCGCGCACGCTCCTCGCGGCGGTGTGCGGCGCCGGGCTCGCGGTGTGCGGCGCGGTGATGCAGTCGCTGCTGCGCAACCCGCTCGCGGACCCCTTCGTCCTCGGCGTCTCCTCGGGCGCCTCGACGGGCGCGGTCGTCATCGTCGTGCTCGGCGCGGGCGGCGGCCTGGTCTCGGTGTCGGGCGGCGCGTTCATCGGGGCGGTGCTGTCGTTCGGTCTGGTGCTGCTGCTGAGCCACACGCTGGGCGGTACGACGGACCGGGTGGTCCTCGCGGGGGTCGCGGCGATGCAGCTGTTCTCGGCGCTGACGTCGTTCATCGTGATGACGGCGGCGGACGCGGAGACCACGAGGGGCATCCTGTTCTGGCTGCTGGGTTCGCTGAGCGGCGCGGACTGGTCGGACGTCGCCGTCGGTACGGCGGTCCTCGCTGCGGCGCTGCTGGTCTGCGTCGGCCAGGCGCGCACGCTGGACGCGTTCGCGTTCGGGCAGGACGCGGCGATGTCGCTGGGCGTCTCGGTGGCCCGTACCCGTCTGATCCTGCTCTGTACGACGGCCCTGCTGACGGCGGCCCTGGTCAGTTCGGCGGGTGCGATCGGCTTCGTCGGCCTGGTCCTCCCGCACGCGACGCGCGCCCTGACCGGCCCCGGCCACACCCGCCTCCTCCCGGCGACGGCGCTGACGGGCGCGGTGTTCCTGGTGTGGGTCGACACGCTGGCCCGCACGGTGCTGTCCCCGCAGGAGGTCCCGGTGGGCGTCGTGACGTCCCTGATCGGGGTCCCGGCGTTCGTGGCGGTGCTGTACCGGACGAAGGGCGCACGATGACCGACACGGCGACGGACAAAGAGACTTACGACGGTTTGCGCGCGGACCGCGTGACCCGCACGGCCGCCGGCACCCTGATCCTCGACGGCGTCACCCTCGCCCCCCGCCCCGGCCGGGTGACCGGCCTCCTCGGCCCGAACGGCTCCGGCAAGTCCACGCTCCTGCGCGTCCTCGCGGGTGTCCTCGCCCCCGACTCCGGCACGGTCACCCTGGACGGCCGCCCGCTCCCCGAGGTGGGCCGCAGGGGCATCGCCCGCCGGGTCGCCGTCGTCGAGCAACAGGCGGACACCCAGGTCGCGTTGACGGTCGTGGACGTCGTACGCCTCGGCCGCGTCCCGCACCGCCGCGCGTGGACGCCGGCCGCGCCGGGCGACGAGGACGCGGTGCGTACGGCGCTGGAGCGCACCGGCCTCACCGACAAGGCGGACCGCCCCTGGCACTCCCTGTCGGGCGGTGAACGCCAGCGCGTGCACATCGCCCGCGCGCTCGCGCAGGACCCCCGCGAACTCCTCCTCGACGAACCCACCAACCACCTGGACATCCAGCACCAGTTGGCGCTGCTGACCCTGATCACGGAGCTGAAGGTCACGACGGTCGTCGCCCTGCACGACCTCAACCTCGCGGCGATGTACTGCGACCGCCTCGCCGTCCTCAGGCAGGGCCGCGTCGTCGCGGCCGGCACGCCCCGCGAGGTCCTGACGGAGTCGCTCGTGGCGGACGTGTACGGCGTGCGCGCCGCCGTGACCGACGAGGCGCCGGACGGCCGCCCGCACATCCGCTTCCTCGGCCCGGTGTGAGCGGGGCGCACGCGCTGCGGTCACCGCGGACCCGCGCCGGACCCGGCGTGCGCGCCCGCGTCGCTCCCCTGTGCCGCCGCGCGCTCTGCCGCCGCCGGGCGGCGCTGTGCTGAGGTCTTCGACGAGAGACACACAGTCGGCCGAGTCTGGGAGTCGCCGTGGTGAGCGATCGGATGGTGGTCCACGCCTTCGCCGGGCAGGGGGATTTCACGCTGGCACCGCTGCTGAGAGCGCTGGACGCGCAGGACGTCGTGGAGGAGGCGCTGGAGGAGGTCGCGGCCGAAGGGGACCCGGTGGCCGGGGAGTTCGGGGTGGCGCCGGTCGTCTCCCGGCTGCTGAGCGGGGAGTTGAGGAGTTCGCGGGAGCTGGCGGACGGCCCGGTGGGGACGCCGCAGTACGCGCTGTTCGCCTGCTCCGTCGCCGTGCACCGGGCGCTGTGCCGCTCGGGGCTCGCCCCGGACCGGGTCGTCGGGATGAGCTTCGGCGACATCGCGGCCTGTGTCGCGGCGGGCGTCCTGGACGTCGCGGACGGCACCCGCATCGCCTGTCTGGTGGCCCGCGCCCTGACCGGCCACCCCGGCGGCATGCTCCTGGTCGAACCCCCGGTGACAGACGGCGACCCGGAGGCCGAGGCGCACCGTCTCCTCGCCGCCCTGAACCTGCCCGGCCTGGCGCTGGCCTGCGTCAACGACGACCGCCGCGTCATCCTCACCGGCCCGCCGGACGCGGTGACCCGCGCCGAGCAGCTCCTGCTGGGCCTGGCCCTGCCGGTCGTCCGCCTGCGGCTGCCGTTCCTGTGCCACCACCCCGAACTGGAGGACGACGCCCGGCAGTTCGTCGAGGCGATCCGGGACGTCCGGGTCGAGGTGGCCCGACTCCCGCTCTACTCCTCCCTGTTGGGCAGGGCGTACCGCCCGGACGACGACGTGCGCGAGGTCCTGTCGTACGGCCTGACGCGGCCCGCCCGGCTGCCGGGGGTGCTGCGGCAGTCGGTGGAGGGCGGTCCGGCGATGCTGCTGGAGGCCGGTACGGGGAGCGCGCTGACGCGCAGCGCGCGGGAGTTGTTCGCGGAGGGGGATGTGGCGACGGTGGACGGGTTCGCGTGGGTCACGGGGGTGCCGCATGGCCGGTGAGCGTGACGTGGCGTCAGATCTGCTGCGGTGCACGGCGGTTCTGGGAGACGCCGGGCAACTCCTGGGCGACATCGACCGGTTGGCCGAGGTGCAGGCCGAGGCGGCGGTCCGGCGGCCCGCGTTGTACATGGCGCTGGTCAACCACTACGTCCTGTGCCTCAACGCGGTCGTCAGCTTCGGCATGGACGACGCCTGTCTCAAGCCGTACCGGGCGGCGCTGGAGGGGGGCGTGGCCAAGGGCGTGTTCCTGGTGACGGAGGTGGGGCGTGCGGGCAGTCACCTCGGGGCCCGGACGACCGCCGTATTCGACTTCACGACCCGGGAGTTCGTGCTGGACACACCGGACGCGGACGCCCTCAAGTTCTCCAGCGTGACCCCCGACGGGCCGCCGACGTACGGCGCGGTCGTCGCGCGGGCCGTGGTCGAGGGGGTGGACCGGGGGACGTTCGTGTTCCTCGTCGACCTCACCGACGGCGAGCGGGCCGCGCCGGGGGTGGAGATCTCGGGGCCGCTGACGGCGAGCGCGCTGCCGCTGGCGTACGGGCTGATCCGGTTCCGGAACTGCCGGGTGCCGTACGGGCGTTGGTTGTCGGACGGGGCGTGGATCGATTCGGACGGCCGGTTCACCGACCCCTCGGGCTCGCCCGGCGCGCGGCTGCGGCGGACCATGTCCGTCGGGCAGGCGCTGTGGGCGACGGTTCCCTCCGCGATGGCCGCGATGGCCCGGCGGGCGGCGATCGTCTCGCTCCGGTTCGCGCAGCGGCGTACGACTCCGTCGGGGGCGCCGCTGCTGGAGCATCTCACGCATCAGCGGGCCCTGTTGGGGGCGTTGTCGGGGGCGTACGCGCTCACGTGTGCGGCGGACGCGGCGCTCGCGGCGTGGCGGCGCAGGGCGTCGGGCTCGGCCGCGCCGCAGGCCGCGCTCTCGCCCTGGGTCGCCGTCGACGCGTCGCTCGCGCTGCTGAAGGCCGTGTCGACGGAGGAGGCGGTACGGGTCGTCGAGGTGTGCCGGCGGCACTGCGGACTCGCCGGGTTCCTCGACGTCAACCTGTTGGAGGGGTATCTCGGGGCGGCGCAGGCGTTCACCGTGGCGGGCGGGGACAACGCGCTGATCTTCGTGGACACGGGGCGGGCCGGGCTCGGCGGGGGTGGTGAAGAGCCGGTGATTCCAACGGAGTCGACGGACCCGCGGTGGTGGCCGGGCGTGGCCCGCAGGCACGAACTCCGGCTCGCCGCCGACGCCGTGCCCGGGGACCTCGTACGCCTCAAGGAACTCGGCGAGGCAACGGCGGCTTCGCTGATGGCACGCGCGCTCACCGCTCACCCCCTCGCCGTCCTGTACGGCCTCCTCCAGGCCGACCGCACGGCGGGCCGCCTGGTTGCGACCGGCGTGCTCGGCCCGGACGACGTCCGCGCGCTCCCGACGGCGATCGACCGGCTGTGCGAGGAGCTGATGCCTCGACTACCCGACCTGATCGACGAGTTCGACACCGAGGATGCCGCTCCCCCGCTCGGCACCCCCGACTACGCCACCGCCCTCTGGGATCACTTCGCGAACTCGTTCGCGCGAGGCTCCCGCACCACCACGTCGCAGGGGAACTCCACTCTGAGCAGCACCTCCTTCAGCCGCCGGGTCACCTGATCGCGGATCGTCTGGCTGGCCTCCCGCGCGGTGACGTGCAGCCGGTACCGCTGCCTGCCGATCCCCCCACGGCCGGCGGCGGCCTGCACGATCTCGGTCCGTACGTGCAGCACCCCGGGCAGCGCGCCCACCAACTCCCGTACCCAGCGCAGCGATACGCGGTCCCCGTTGATGACGACGAAGTCGGCGATGCGCCCGCAGAAGAAGAGGTGTCCGCTCTCGTCGACCCGGAAGACGTCCCCCGTGGCGACGGTGTCGGCCGCGACCAGCCCCCGCCGCCCGGCGGCCCCGTGGCCCACGCGCCGGACCATCGCGCTCGGCGTCGTGACGAGGAGTTCGCCTCTGACGCCCTCGCCGCGCACGGCGACCTCGACGCCGGGCAGGGGGAGGCCGACGGAGGTGTAGCGCTCGGGGGGTGCGCGGTGCGCGGCGAGGGTGGAGACGCGCGGGCCCGCCTCGGTGAGGCCGTACGTCAGGTACAGCTCGCCGCCCCGGTGCCGGGCCAGGAGTTCCTTGACGTGGGTGGCCTCCAGGGAGTCGCCGCCGACGGTCAACACGCGTAAGGAGGAGGGGAGTTCGTACGTGTCGTCGAGGAACGAGCGGACCAGGGACGGCGACAGGGAGGACACGGTCACGCCGTGCCGGCGCAGGCCCTCCCGGTAGGCGCCGGGCGCGAACGGGGGCCCGCTGAGCACGAGCCGTGCGCCGGTCGCGACCCCGGCGAGGGCCTGCGCGACCAGCGCGAAGGAGTAGTGCAGGGGCAGGTTGAGCCAGACGGTGTCGTTGCCGCGCAGCCCGATCGCGCCCGCGTGCCGGCGCGCGTTGTCGAAGAGCGCGGCGACCCGGTGCAGGCAGCCGCCGGCCGTCCCGGAGGTCGCGGAGGTCATGACGATCGCCTGGCCGGGTTCGTAGGCGCGCGGGTGGGCGGTGGCTATGCGGCGTACGACGAGGTCGGGGGCGGTCGTCGCGAGGGCGGCGGCGCCGAGCGCGTCGGCGATGATGCGGCGCCGGTGCTCGGGGCAGACGCGGGGCAGCAGGACGGGCACGAGGCCCGCGTAGTGGGCGGCGAGGAACGCGGTGAGCTGGGTGTGCGGGTCGGGGACGGCGATGAGGACCGGGCTGCCGGGCGGGAGCGCGGCGGCTGCGAACGCCTCCCGCACGTCCGCGAGCCGCCGCCGGCGCACCGGCTGCCCGGCGTCGGTGTCGACCCGGTCGGCGAGATAGGCGGCCACCTGGTCCTCGGGCGGGACGAGCGTGAGGATGCTCAACGTCAACTGCCTTTCGTGGTCGGCATGGTGAGACGCAGCAGTCGTACGTACGCGGGGACGCATCCGCCGGGAAACTCCAAGGGCCGCCCGACGGGCAGGAAATGGGGGGGGGAGGGAGAGATCGTCTCCAAGTCAAACCACCTGCTCGCCGCATGTAAAGGACGCACGGTCGGCATTGCGGCGCGCGCGGACGTCCCTGCGACCCCGGCCCGCCGCGGGCGCCCCGGTGGGTGCGCCCCCGGCTCGTGGCGGGAGCGGCGTGAGCCGTACTGCTTCGCGTGTGCCTCGCACGCCGCCGGGGTGCTGTGCGAGAACGAGGGGGCGGCGCCGGGCAGGTCGCCCCACCGGCTCCCCGGCGCCGTCCGGAAGCTCCCCCGCTCGCGGAGCCCTCTCTTCGGGACGTCCCCTTCTGCGGGAACTCCCCTCTTCGGAAGGCTGTTTGATGAACGCCCCCATAGGCATCATCGGCACCGGCTCCTACCTCCCCGCCCGCCGCCGCACGAACGCCGAGGTCGCCGAGCTGGCCGGAGTCTCGGCGGAGTGGATCGCCGGCCGAACCGGTGTCCTCGCCCGCCACTCCGCCGCCCCCGACGAGGCGGCCTCCGATATGGGCGCGGCGGCTCTCAAGTCCGCGCTCGCGGCGGCCGACCTGGAGGCCGAGCGGCTCGACCTGATCGTCGTCGCCACCTCCACGCCGGACGAGCTGGGCCCCGCGACGGCCTGCCGGGTCCAGGCCCTCACCGGCGCCCGGCACGCCGTCGCGCTGGACGTCACGGCGGCCTGCTCGGGCTGGCTGTTCGGCGCCCGGGTGGCCTGCGACTGGCTGGCCGGCGACCGTTCGGCACGGTACGCGGCGGTCGTCGGCGTGGAGGCGTACTCCAAGTTCGTCGATCCCACCGACCGCGCCACCGCCTCCCTCTTCGGGGACGGCGCGGCGGCGACGCTCCTGGGTCCGGTCGCCGAGGGCCAGGGTTTCGGGGCGTTCACGCTCGGCTCGGACGGCCGGTACGCCGACCACGCGATGATCGCGGCGGGCGGCAGCCGGCTCCCCTCGCCCCTGGCGGCCCAGCGGATCACCATGAACGGCAAGGGAGTTCGCGACTTCATCCTCGACGTGTTCCCCCGCATGCTCGCGCACGCGCTCGGCCAGGGCCGGGTCACCCTGGACGACGTGGCCCTGGTCGTCACCCATCAGCCGAACCCGGTCCTGCTCCAACGGGCGGCCCGCGAGATGGGTGTGACGGATCGTCAACTCGTCGTCGTGGGGCACGAGGTGGGCAACATCGGCGCGGCGAACATCCCTTACGCGCTGGCGAAGGCGTCCTCCGAGGGGCGGCTGCACGCGGGCGACCTGGTCGTCATCATCGCGTTCGGCGGCGGGGTGACCTGGGGGACGACGCTGCTGCGCTGGACGGGAGCCTCGGCCGTACGGGTCGCGCCGAGCGTCGCCACCCACCTCCAACTGCACTGACTTTACGAACCCTTGACGTACACCCGCGCACTGGCCACACTCCGGGGAAAGCGCTTTCCACCCGCACTTCTCCCACCCCACAGGAGACGACCATGCGCAGACTCGGAGTCGCCGCGTCGACCCTCGCCCTCCTCACGAGCGGCATCCTGTTCACGCACTCCCCCACCGCCTCGGCGGCGGCCTGCGGCGAGGGTTCGTACCAGGCGGAGGCCGTCCTGAGCGGCTCCACCTGGACGGCCCGGCGCGGCAGTTCGGTCAGCTACACCGGTACGGACATGCGGGCCGCGATGCAGGCCGCCGTCAACAGCCTGACGGCGAACCGGACGTCGAAGGAGCGCGTCGTCGTCCGGGGGTCGGGGAACATCGCCGCGAACTCCCGTGTCTCCCTGCCCAGTTACACCGTCCTCGACGTGTGCGGCACGATCAACGTCACCGGCGGCGGCTCGGGCGACCAGGCGCCGGTGTACTCGCGCGGCACCCGCGACATCGAGATCCAGCACCTCAGCCTCACCGGGTCCCCGCTGTACGGGATCTTCCTTCGCAACGTGCAGAACGTGGTCCTCGGCCAGCTCGACATGCGCCTGTCGGCCGGGCTCGGCGTCCGCATCGACAACCGGGGCAACACCGCCGAGTGGACCCGCAACGTGCGGATCGACAACGTCTTCGTGTCCGGCGCGTCCAGCCACGCCGTCGAGACGTACGGCGTGGACGGGCTGACCGTCGGCACGGTCACCGCACGCAACGTCGGCGAGTCCGGGCTGCTGCTCAACCAGACCATCAACGCGAACGTCACGAAGGTCGACGCGGACGGCGCGGGCACCGGGACCGGGTACGCGGCGTTCCGGATGGCCAACCGCAACGGGCGCATCGGCAGCTCCTACCCGACGAACATCCGGGTCGGCGAGGTCGTCGCGCGCGGGGGCGGGCGCGGTGTGTTCTGCGTGTCGGAGAGCGGGGGCGCGGTCATCGACCGGATCAGCCTGACGAACACCGGCAACAACGCCGTCCTCATCGAGAACTGCTACAACGTCAACCTCGCGGCGCAGAGCGGGACGGTCTCCGGGGGCGGCGAGATCCGCCTCGCCGCCCGGTCGGAGTTCCCGAACAACGCCGACATCGTCGTACAGAACCTGACGGTGACGAACTCGCGGATCACCGAGAATCCGTGCGGGACGAACACGACGTTCCGTAACAACCGGCTGGTGAACAGTACGCAGAACATCTGCTAGCCGGGTTGTCCGGTCCCCGCCTGCGGGGTCGGGGCGGGGTGGGCGCGGCTGAGGGCCTCGCCCTCCACGTCGAGGTGCGGCAGGAGGCGGTCGAGCCACTTCGGGAGCCAGGCGACCTTGTCGCCGAGGAGGGCGAGGACGCCGGGGACGAAGGCCATGCGGACGACGAACGCGTCGAAGAGGACGGCGACGGCGAGCCCGAAGCCGATCATCTTGATCATGGACTCGTCGGCGGTGACGAACCCGGCGAACACCGAGATCATGATGAGCGCGGCGGCGGCCACGACCCGGGCGCTGTAGCGGAAGCCGGTGGTGATGGACTCGCCGGCGCCCTGGCCGTGGACGTACGCCTCGCGGATGCGGGAGACGAGGAACACCTCGTAGTCCATGGCCAGGCCGAAGACGATGCCGACGAGGAAGATCGGCATCATGCTCATGATCGGGCCGGTGGACTCGACGCCGAGGAGCGAGGCGCCCCAGCCCCACTGGAAGACGGCGACGACGCAGCCGAGCGCGGCGAGCACCGAGAGCAGGAAGCCCACCGCCGCCTTCAGCGGGATGAAGATCGACCGGAAGACCATCAGCAGCAGGACGACCGCGAGCCCGACCACGACGACCAGGTACGGGATCAGGGCCCGCTGGACCTTCTGGGCGACGTCGATGTTGAGCGCGGTCGAGCCGGTGACCTCGAAGGTCGCGCCGGTCCCGGCGACCGTCCGCGAGCGGTGGTCGCGGATGGTGTGGACGAGGTCCTCGGTCTTCTTGTCGGTCGGCGACCAGGCGGAGACGGCGGAGAAGACGGCCGTGTCACCGGCCTTGTCGAAACGGGGTTCGGTGACCGAGACGACGCCCTTCGTCCCCTTGACCCGGTTCTCGATGGTGGTGACGGCCGCCTTCGCGTCGCCCGCCTTCTTCGCGTCGACGACGATCGTCAGGGGGCCGTTGAAGCCGGGGCCGAAGCCCCTCGCGAGGTCGTCGTAGGCACGGCGTTCGCTCGTCGCGGTCGACTTGACCTCGTCGCCGGGCATGCCGAGCTGGAGGCTCAGCACGGGGATCGCCAGCACGATCAGGCTGCACATCGCGGTGAACCGGACCGGGAAGGGGTGGCGCTGCACGAACTCCGCCCACCGGCTGCCCCGGTTGCCGAACACGCCCTGCACGCGCCGCCCGGTGAGCCGGTAGCGGCGCGAGAGCACGGCGCGCGGCCAGAACCCGATCAGCGCCGGGGTCATCGTCAGGCAGACCAGGACGGCGAGGACGACCGCGCCCGCCGCGCACAGGCCCATCTTCGTGAGCATCGGGATGCCGACGACGGACAGGCCGGCCAGCGCGATGACGACCGTGAGGCCCGCGAAGACGACGGCGGAACCGGCGGTGCCGACGGCGAGGCCCGCCGCGTCCTGTTCGGTGTGGCCGTTGGCGCGTTCCTCCCGGTAGCGGGAGAGGACGAACAGGGCGTAGTCGATGCCGCAGGCCAGGCCCAGCATCGAGGCCAGCGTGCTGCTCGTCGAGGTGAGGCCGAGGGGGTCGGCCAGGGTGGTGATCGCGGTCATGCTGACCCCGACGCCGAGTACGGCCGTGAGCAGCGGGAGACCGGCGGCGGCCAGCGAGCCGAAGGTGACCAGGAGGACGACGGCGGCGACGACGATGCCGATGACCTCGCCGGCGCCGCCCGGGCTCGGGGAGTCCGCGAGGGCCGTGCCGCCGGTCTCGACGGTCAGGCCCGCGTCCCGCGCGCCCTGCGCCGCGCCGCGCAGGGTGTCCTTCGCGGCGTCCGTGAGGTCGTCGGCGGCGACCGTGTAGGTGACCGTCGCGTACGCCGTCGAGCCGTCCTCGCTGACGGCTCCCGCCGTGAAGGGGCCCACCGCCGAGGCGACCTGCTGTCCGGCCGCCGCCCGGGTGACGGCCTGGTCGATCGCCGCCCGGTTCCGCGCCGACGTGACCTTCTCGCCCTTCGGGGCCACGAAGACGACGCGTGCGGTCGCGCCGTTCGCCTGGGCGCCGGGGAACCTCTCGTCCATCAGGTCGAAGGCGCGCTGCGCCTCGATGCCGGGGGCGGAGAACGCGGTGTCCGGGGCCTCGGGCGCCTGCGCCGACGCCACGCCGAGGCCCACCAGCACCAGGATCCAGAGGCCCGCGACGTACCAGCGCCGTCGGAACGCGAGTCTGCCCAGGCGGTAGAGCGACGAGGCCATGCGGAACGCTCCTCACGTGCGGCCCCCGGGCTCACAGTGTCGGGCAGCCCCCCGCGCCCCGCATGTCGTCATCCGGGGGTCGGTGTGCCGGTGCGCCGCACGTGACAGGCAGGATGGGCCCATGAGCGTAGTCAAGATCAACGTACTGACGGTCCCCGCGGAGCAGCGCGAGACCCTGGAGAAGCGCTTCGCGGGCCGCGCGCACGCCGTGGAGAACTCCGACGGCTTCGAGTGGTTCGAACTCCTGCGCCCGCTGGAGGGCACGGAGGAGTACCTCGTCTACACCCGCTGGCGGGACGAGGAGTCCTTCCAGGCGTGGATGGAGGGCCCGATGAAGCAGGCCCACCAGGGCGGGGCGGGCGGCGAACGCCCGAAGCCGGCGTCGTCGGCGTCGGCCCTGTGGTCCTTCGAGGTGGTCCAGCAGGCGGGGCCGAAGGGCGAGTGACTCCGGGGGCCGGGGGTGCTTTCGGGCGCCTCCGGCTCAAGGGTGCGTTCGCTCTGCGGGTGTTACCGGCTGGCGGGGCCGTACACAAGGGGGTTGGCACCCGGAGGGGTCGGCGGGGCCGCCGGAGTGTCCGGCCGCTGTGCGCTCCCTAGCGTGGGGTCGCGTGACAACTTTCGCCGTACGAACCCGAGTTGCCCTCTGTTCCGCTCTCGCCCTGGCCGCGCTCCCGCTGACCGCGTCGGCGGCCACCGACCCTCTGGCCCGCTTCCACGAGCAGCGTCTCGACTGGAAGAGCTGCGTGACGGGCCCGGACGACGCCACCGGGAAGGAGTTGGAGCGGTCCGGCGCCAAGTGCGCCGACGTCACGGTGCCGTTGGACTACGCGAACCCCGGCGGCCGGACCATCACCGTCGCGATATCGCGCATCCGGGGCACCGACACCGCCCACCGCGTCGGCCCGCTGCTCCTGAACGGCGGCGGCCCGGGCGGGTCCACGATCGGTGACGCGCCGTGGATCCACGGGGAGTTAAAGGGGCTCGCCGGGCGGTACGACGTCGTCGGCGTCGACCCCCGTTTCGTCGGCCGCAGCACGCCGCTGGACTGCAAGTGGCCCACGGGTACGTCCCTCTGGAGCGCCCCGGCGCAGTTCGACGCCGGTTTCGCGCGGAACCTCGCCGCCCTGTGCCGCGAGAACGCCGGGGACGTCCTGCCGTACGCGACGACCCGCGACACTGCCCGCGACATGGACGTGATCCGCGCGGCGCTGGGCGAGCGCAAGGTCTCGTACCTGGGCTACTCGTACGGGAGTTACCTGGGCGAGGTGTACGCGACGATGTTCCCGGCCCGCGTCGAGCGCATGGTCCTGGACGGCGTCATCGACCCGGCCCGCTACTCCCCGCGCCTCCTGCGCGTGGCCGAGCCGGAGAACCGGGCCGCGCTGCGGGACTGGGCGCGGTGGGCGGCGACCCGGCACGCGACGTACGGACTGGGCACCACAACTGGCGCCGTACTCAAGACAGTTGACGGTATCCAGGCGGCGGCGACCCGCGAGCCGCTGACCGTCGGCCCGTACCAGGTCGACGAACGCGTCGTCCCGATGATCCTGCTCACCGGCCTCTCCCAGGACAACGACCGGGCGTACGGCGAACTCGCGCGAGCCGTACGGCACTTGGCGGCGAAGGACACCCCGGCCGACCCGCCCCCGGCGCTGCTGGACGCGCTGAAGTTCATCCTGACCGGCGACGAGTCGTCGTACGGAAGCGCCCAGTCGGCGATCCTCTGCGGTGACGTCCCCACGGAACGCGACCCGGAGGCATACCGGCGCGACATCGAGCGCGGCCGGCTGACGGACCCCCTCCTCGCCCCCATGACCCGCAACATCGGCCCCTGCGCCTTCTGGCCCGCCCCGCGCGAGACCCCGACGGCGGTCCGGGACGACTTCCCGGCGCTCCTCGTGAACGCGACCGGCGATCCGCGCACCACGTACGCGGGCGCGGTGGCCCAGCGCCGCAACTGGCCGTCGTCGCGGCTGATCACCCTGGCCGGGCCGGCGCAGCACGCGGTGTTCGGCGTGTACGGGAACGCCTGCGCGGACGACGGGGTGCGCGCCTACCTGGCGAGCGGGCGCCTTCCGGCCGGGGACGTGACCTGCCGAGCCTGAGCGGACACCTTCACACTCCCCCCACTTTCACTTGAAGTTGGAAGCTCTTTTGGCTGGTACTTTTCGGCCTGATCTATTCGTTCCTCCCACTTCATTCCCCCCGCTTCGTTCCCCCCACAAGGACCCCCATGTCGAGCACCCCCCTGTCCAGCGCGCGTGGGCGTCACCGCAAGCCCCGTGAGATGAACCCGGCGATCCGCCGCGCACTCCTGGTCGCGGCGGTGACCCCGGTCGCCGGCACGATCCTGGCCGGCCCGTCCGCGTTCGCCGCCGACAAGGCCACCGCGACGAAGGCCGGCGCGACGGAGCTCGACCCCGCCGAGCAGAAGATCGCCGACAACCTCACCGCCCGCGTCCAGGACACCCGCCTCGGCACGACGTTCAGCGGTGTCGTCATCGACGCCAAGTCGGACAAGCAGATCTGGAACCACGACGCGGCGACCGCCCTCATGCCCGCCTCCAACGCGAAGCTCGCGACCTCGACCGCCGCGCTGACGGTCCTCGGCCCCGGCCACCGCTTCACCACGAAGGTCGTGTACGGCGACGGCACGCTCACCCTCGTCGGCGGCGGCGACCGCACGCTGACCTCGGCCGACCTCCAGGAACTCGCGAAGACCGCGGCGGCCGGCGTCAAGGCGGCGGGCCTCACCTCCGTCAAGGTCGGCGTCGACGACAGCCTCTTCCCCGAGCCGTCCCTCGCGACCGGCTGGAACGACGGCTACTACCCGGACAACATCGCGCCCGTCCGCGCGCTGGTCGTCGACGGCCACGGCGTCATGGACACCTCGCTCGACGCCGGGCAGGTCTTCGCGAAGCTCCTCACCGAGCAGGGCGTGACCGTCGACGGCGACGTCGCGCACGGCACCGCCGCTCCCACGGACGTGCCGGTCGCCCGCCACACCTCCGGCAAGCTGTCGGAGATCGTCAAGAAGATGCTGAAGACCAGCGACAACAACATCGCCGAGACGCTGCTGCGGATGACCGCGCTCGGCGCCGGCCGCCCGGCCACCTTCGAGGACGGCACGGCCGTCGTCCGCGGCGTCCTCGCCCACCGGTACGGCGTCTCCCTGGAGAACTTCGAGATCCACGACGGCAGCGGGCTCTCCCGCGCCGACAAGATCCCGGCGCGGACCCTCGCGGACATCCTCGACCTCACGACGGACCCGCGCTACCGCCACACCCTCAAGTACATCAAGGACGGGCTCCCCGTCTCCGGCGAGACCGGCGCGACGCTCGGTCCCGAGTGGGGGCGCTTCGACACGCCCGACTCGTCGTGCGCGGCCGGCAAGGTCATGGCCAAGACCGGGACGCTGACCGGGGCCATCGCGCTCAGCGGGTTCACGCAGGCGCAGGACGGGCGGTGGAAGGTGTTCTCGTTCGTCGAGAACAACTCGACCGCCTCGCCGGGGGACATCAAGGACGCGATGGACGGGCTGGCGGCGACCGTGAACGGGTGCTGGGCGTAAGGGAGCTGGGCTTCCAGGAGAGTTCACCGGCGCCGGGTGGCCTTCCGGCTCGGCGCCGGGTGATCTTTTGGCCCGGCGCCAGGGTGGGTACGCTCCGACGCGGTGTTTTCGGCGGTTCTTCCGTACGCCGGAACTTCGCACGCCGGAACTTCGTATGTCGGAACTTCGTATGTCGGAACGGAGACCCCCATGCCCCGCGACACCGCCCGCCGTCGAGTCGCCGTCGTCGGACTCGGCTCCCGCGCCCGGCTGTTCGTGAACGCGCTCGCCGGACCCTACGCGGACCGGTACGAGCTCGCCGGGTTCTGCGACGTCAACTCCCGCCGGATGGCCGTCCACAACGAGTGGCTCGGCCGTTCGGTACCGGCGTACCCCGCGGGGGAGTTCGACGAGATGCTGCGCCGCGAGCGCGTCGACCTCGTCGTGGTGTGCAGCGTCGACCGGACCCACGACGAGTACATCGTGCGGGCGCTCGACGCCGGGTGCGACGTCGTCACCGAGAAGCCGATGACGACCGACGCGGACAAGGCCCGCCGCATCCTCGCGGCCCGCGAACGCACCGGGCGGGACGTCCGCGTCGCCTTCAACTACCGCTACAACCCGGTCCATTCGGCCGTGCGGGAACTCCTCGCGGACGGCGCGGTCGGCGAGGTCGGGTCCGTGCACTTCGAGTGGCTGCTCGACCTGCGGCACGGCGCGGACTACTTCCGGCGCTGGCACCGCGAGAAGGCCAACTCCGGTGGCCTGATGGTCCACAAGGCCACCCACCACTTCGACCTGGTGAACTGGTGGCTGGGCAGCTCACCCGAACTCGTCTACGCGCAGGGCGCGTTGTTCTTCTACGGCTCCGAGGCGGGCCGACGCCGGGGACTGGCCCGGGAGTACGACCGCGCGCACGGCCGGCCGGCCGCCGCTTCCGACCCGTTCGCCCTGCACCTCGCCGACGACCCCGACCTCACGTCCCTCTACCTGGACGCCGAGTCGGAGGACGGCTACCACCGCGACCAGAACGTCTTCGCGCCCGGCGTGACCATCGAGGACGACATGGCGGTCCTCGTCCGGTACGCCTCGGGCACCTCCCTGACCTACCACCTCACCGCGTACGCCCCCTGGGAGGGGTACCGGATCGCCTTCAACGGCAGCGAGGGGCGGCTGGAACTGCTCGTCGAGGAGACGACCTGGACCCCTCGCCGGGTGACCCCCGCCTCGGCCCACGGCGTCGAGGCGAACACCGGCCGTACGGAACTCCTGCTGCGCCGGTCCTGGGAGCGGCCCCGGGAGATCAAGGTGGCGAGCGGGGAGGGCGGGCA
>NZ_LIRL01000418.1 GCF_001419795.1 Streptomyces niveiscabiei | reverse complement strand
CCGACGACCTGTCCGGCGCGGGCCCGAGCACGATCCGGGCCGGCAGTCCGAGCGCGACGGCGGTCTCGGCCGCGCCGGACAGGTCGTCGGCGAGGGCGAGCAGTCGGTGCGGCGCCGCACCGGGCGTACCGCGCAGCGGCGATGCCATGTCCGCCTCCTCAGGTCTCCGGGGCTCACGGGTCGGCCTCGGCGCTCGATGATGACACAGCTTGCGCGATCTGCGCGAGACCTCTTGCGCGATCCGCGCAAGCGTGGAACGGTTCAGGCCGCGACAGAAAGCGACGGCGTCCCGCGAGGCCACCGGACGCCGCCCTGAGCCGGTCGCCGCACCGAATTCCCCGAGAGGTCGACGATGACCCGAACCCCATCGAGTGAGACGCTCGGCCGTCGCACCCTGCTGCGCGCCGGCGCGGCGGGCGGCGCCGGTCTCGCTCTCGCCCCGCTGGCCGCCTGCGCCGGTCCGACCGGCGCGCCCGGGCCCGGCACGCTCACGCTGGGCCTGAACCGCTCGCTGGTCAGCCTGGACAACAAGCTCAACCAGTTCGACGCGGCCGTGACCGTGCAGCGGGCCGTACGCCAGGCGCTCACCGCGATCGGCCCCGGCATGGAGCCGAGGCTCGTGCTCGCCGACCGGTTCGAGATGACCGCGCCGACCACCTGGAGCGTGCGCCTGCGCGAGGGAGTGCGCTACTCCGACGGCCGCCCGGTGACCGCGCGGGACGTGGCGACGACGGTCCGCATGTACGGCGAGGTCGCGGGCTCCTTCGTCCTCGGCCTCTTCCCCGAACTCCCGGGCGTCGAGGCGACCGGTGAGCACACCCTCCGCCTCCACACGAAGAACCCGGTGCCCGTCCTGGACCGGCTGATGGCGAACATCCTCATCACCCCGGCCGCCGACAACCGCCCCGAGGAACTGCGCTCCGGCGTCGGCACCGGCCCCTACCGGGTGACCGACGCAAACACCGGGACCGGCGAGTACACGCTGGAGCGCGTCCCCTCCTACTGGGGTGCGCGGCCCCCCGTCGAGCGCGTCCGCGTGCGCTTCGTACCGGAGGAGTCGAGCCGGGTCGTCGCCCTGCGCAGCGGGGAGCTGGACGTCATCGACACCATCACCCCTGATTCCGCGGCGCAGTTGACGGGGTTGCCGGGGGTGCGGTTGGAGGAGGCGTCCGGGGTCCGGATCTGCCAGCTCTTCTACAACTTCCGCAAGCCGAAGGCCCATCCGCTGTCCGACGCGCGCGTGCGGCAGGCCCTGTCGTACGCGATCGACGGCGCGTCCCTCGTGCGGGACGTGCTGACCGGCTCGGCGGAGCAGGCCGAGGGGGTCGTACCGCTGTCGTTGCAGGGTGCCGTGCGCACCGGGACGTACGTCCACGACCCGGCCCGCGCACGGCAGTTGCTGACGTCGCTGGGGGCCGAGGGGCTGCGGGTCAGGATCATGTGGGAGTCCGGGGAGTTCGCGGCGGACACCTCCGTGATGGAGGCGGTCGCCGAGATGCTGAAGGACGTGGGGGTGCGGGCCTCGCTGCTCCAGTTCGAGCCGGGCGGCGACATCCTCAAGTGGCGGCAGGGCAAGGGCGGTGACTGGGACGTCATCGGCAACGGGTTCCCCGGTCCCACGGGTCAGGCCGTCACCATGCTCCAGGCGATGTACGCGGGGACGGCCGCCGACGAGCGGACGGGGGACGCGTTCATGGGGTACGTCCAGCCGTCGGTGGCCCGGCGGATCTCGGCCGCCGCCGGGGAGACCGACGCCGCCGTACGGGACCGGGGCCTGGCCGCGGCGCAGCACGCCGTGTGGGAGACCTGGCCGAGCCTGTGGGCGTTCGTGCCGAAGACGCTGCTGGCCCGCCGCTCCCGCGTCGAGGGCGTGGGGCTGCTGCCCGTCAACTCCTACGACCTGACCGCCGTACGGCTGGAGGGCTGAGCCGTGCCGACGTATCTCCTGCGCCGCCTGGGCCAGAGTCTGCTGACCGTCTTCCTGACGGTGTCCACGGTGTTCGTGCTGGTGCGGCTCGCGCCCGGCGATCCGGCCGCCGCGTACGCCGGGCCGACCGCGACCAGCGCCGATCTCGCCCGGGTCCGCGAGCAGTTCGGCCTGGACCGGCCGCTGTTCGCGCAGTACGGGATCTTCCTGCGCGACCTGCTGACCGGGGACCTCGGCACCAGCTACTCCTTCCACTCGTCCGCGCTGGACGTGGTCCTGGACCGGATGCCGTACACGATCACCCTGTCGGTCGCGGCGATCGCCGTGACCGTCGCCGTCGCCGTACCGCTCGGGGTGTGGATGGCTCGACGCGCCGACACCACGCGGGAGTTGGGCGCGAACGTGCTGACGATCGCCGGGCAGTCGATGCCGGACTTCTGGACCGGGGTGATGCTGCTGACGGTGTTCGCGGTCGTCCTGCCGGTGCTGCCCGCGTCCGGGTTCACCTCGTGGAGCGGGCTGATCCTGCCGACGGTGACCGTCGCCGTCCTCCAACTCGCCCTCGTCTCCCGGCTGGTGCGGCGCGAGATGACGACGGCGCTGGCGTCGCCGTACATCACCGTGGCGCGCTCGCGCGGGGTCTCCGAGCGGGCGCTGACCTGGCGGTACGCGCTCGCGAACTCGGCGGTGCCGCTGGTCACCGCGGTCGGTACGCGCTTCGCGGCGCTGCTGAACGGGGTCGTGGTCGTCGAGGTCGTCTTCGGCTGGCCGGGCGTCGGCTCGCTCGTCGTGCGGGCGCTGGAGACCCGCGACTATCCGCTGATCCAGGCGACCGTGCTGGTCACGGCGACCCTGGCGATCCTCGTGCAACTCCTCGTCGACCTCGCCTACCCGCTGCTGGACCCGCGGGTACGACTCGGAAAGGCGGCCTGAGCCATGACCACCACCGTGGCCGGTCCCCAGCGGCCGAGCGCCGTGACCGGCCGGCACATCGCGCGCGCCACCGCCACGCGGCAGCGGCGCGGCGCCCGGATCAAGCTGTGGGCGGGCGGCGTGTGCACCGCGCTGGTCGCCGTGCCGGTGGCGCTGGCGGGGGTGCTGCCGCTGCCGGATCCCGACGCGCAGGACCTGTCCCGGCGCCGGCTCGCCCCGTTCAGCGACGGGCACCTGTTCGGGACCGACCAGCTCGGGCGGGATCTGCTGTCGCGGCTCCTGCACGGCGGCCAGGTGTCGCTGTCCGTGGGCATCCTGGCGGTGCTCGTATCGGGGCTCATCGGGATCGTGGCGGGGTCTGCGGCCGGGTACTTCGGGGGCTGGATCGACACGGTCGTCAGCCGGTTCCTCGAGGCCCAGCTCGCGTTGCCCCTGCTGATGATGCTGCTGCTCGTGGTCGCCCTGTTCGGGCCCTCCGTCACCGTCATCACCTGCGTCATCGCCGTCGCGCAGTGGCCGGAGGTGGCCCGGCTGACGCGGTCGCTGGTGCTCGTCGAGCGGGAGAAGCCGTACGTCGCCGCCGCGCGGCTGCTCGGGCTGCGCGGCTGGTCCGTGCTGGCGCGGCACGTCGTACCGAACATCGTGCGGCCCGCGAGCCTCGTCGTCCTGCTGCTGCTCGCGCAGGCCGTGCTGCTGGAGAGCGCGCTGAGTTTCCTCGGGGCGGGGCCGCAGCGGCCGTTCGCGACGTGGGGGCGGATCATCGCCGACGGGCAGGACTACATCACGACGTCGTGGTGGCTCGTCACGCTGCCGGGGATCGTGATCGCGCTGCTCGTGGTCGGGGTGAATCTGCTCGGGGACGGGCTGCGGGACCGGGTGCGGACGAAGAAGGGGGTCTGAGCCGTGTCGTCACGAGGAGTTCTGCCGGACGTCGCCCTGCTGGACGTCGAGGACCTTCAGATCGAGCTGGTCACTCAGCGCGGGATCGTGCGGGCCGTCGACGGCGTCAGTTTCCGTGTCGGGCGTGGGGAGACCGTCACCCTCATCGGGGAGTCCGGGTCCGGGAAGTCCACCACCGCGATGGGCGTGCTGCGGCTGCTTCCCGAAGGGCTCGCGGTGCTGTCCGGGAGCGCGCGGGTCGTCGGCGAGGACGTCGTCGCCGATCCCTCGGCTGCGCGGCGGGTGCGCGGGCATGCCGTGTCCCTGATCCCGCAGGACCCGATGACTGCGCTCAGTCCCGTCCACACGATCGGGCGCCAGCTCGGGGACGCGCTGCGGCTGCGGCATCCCGGGCTGTCTCGGGGCGAAGTCCGGGAGCGGGGTACGGAGTTGCTGGCACAGGTGCGGATCACCTCGCCTCAGTCCCGGTGGACGGCGTATCCCCACCAGTTCTCCGGGGGCATGCTCCAGCGCATCCTCATCGCTATCGCGCTGGCCGCCGAGCCGCGGTTGCTGGTCGCCGACGAGCCGACGTCCGCGCTCGACGCGACCGTGCAGGCGGGTGTCCTCGATCTGCTGATGGACCTTCAGGAACGGACCGGGGTGGGGATGCTGATGATCACGCACGATCTGG
>NZ_LIRL01000417.1 GCF_001419795.1 Streptomyces niveiscabiei | reverse complement strand
GACAGCCCCAGCACCCCCGGCGACCCCGGAGCTCCGGGCAGCCCCCGCCGGAGTCCGCACCTCCACGATCCGCGAGGACCGCCGCACCTCGAACCCGATCGACTCGTACAACCGGATCGCGTTCACATTGCCGGCGGCGGCATGCAGGAACGGCGTCTCCCCCCGCTCCCGGATCCCGGCCGCGACGGCGCGGATCAGCCGGGTCGCGAGACCCCTCCCCCGATACGCGGGATCGGTGCACACCGCGCTGATCTCCGTCCACCCGGGCGGCCTCAGCCGCTCCCCGGCGAGCGCGACCAACCGCCCCTCACGCCGGACACCGAGGTACGTCCCGAGCAGGATCGTCCGCTTCAGATACGGCCCCGGCCGGGTCCGGCCGACGAGGTCCAGGATCTCCGGCACGTCGTCCGCCCCGAGCCGCACCGCCTCGGGATCGGGCTCGGCGCGCAGCGAGGTGTCGACGAGCTGCACGCCGTACCCCGCCCGGATCAGCTCCCACCCGTCGGGAACGGCGTCAACGGGCTTGATGCGTACGGCTGTTGCGGGCCCCACCAGCCGGTGCAGGTCGGTCCACGCGGCCGGGTCGGCGGGGTCGTCGAGCGCGGCGAAGGCGTAGACGTCGGCAGGGTAGCGGGCGGCCCGGCCGAGGCGTTCGGCGAGGTGGGCGTGGGGGCCGTCGAGGGCGGTCCAGACGGCGTTGTCGAGCGGGTGGGCCGCGGTGGCGACCGGGGCTCCGCCTCCGCGGGGGTCGTCCGGGTGGGTCACGGAGGCGAAGTCCTTTCGCTCAAGGGTGGTTGATGGTGTGTCAGGAGCTGGTGAGGGGCAGGCCGGGCGGGTTGATCTCGGACGTGGTGACGGCCTCGTTCGCGAGGTTCCAGGAGTCCAGCCACTTGGCGTACTGGCCGTTGTCGATGAGGTGGTTGATGGCGTCGGCGACCGGCTTGACGAGTCCGCTGTCCTTCTTGACGGTCGCCGCGATGAGGCCCTGGAGGGTCTCGCCGGCGCCGGAGTAGGTGCCCGCGATGGCGGTCGGCGAGGGGGACTTGGCGGTCTGGGTGACGTGGTAGGACAGGCTCGGGTTGGGGCCGAGGTAGGCGTCGATCTTGCCGCTGTTCAGGGCGAGATAGGTGCTGTTGCCGTCCTGGAAGTACTTGATGGTGAGGTTCTTTCCCTCGGCCTTGAGCTTCTTCTGCCATTCCAGGAGCAGGCGTTCCTGGTTGGTGCCGGCGCCGACGGAAACGGTCTTTCCGGCGAGGCTCCGGTAAGTGCCGTCGAACGTCCAGGAGTTGGACTTGAGCTTCTCGAAGCCGAGGTTGTCCTGCCGGTAGGAGGCGAAGTCGTACTTCTGCTTGCGCTCCTCGGTGTCGGTGATGTTCGAGAAGCCGATGTCGACCTTGCCGCTGTCGATGCCGACGAAGAGGTTCTCCCAAGTGAACCGCTTGTTCTCGGACTTGAGGCCGAGGACGGCGGCGACGAGGCGGGCGAGGTCGGGTTCGGCGCCGGTGAGGGTCTTCTGGTCGTCGCCGATGTAGCCGAGCGGCGCGGAGCCGGAGGGCAGTGAGCCGCTGCCGATGACGAGGGTGCCGCGCCTGCGGATCGCCTCGGGGACCTCGGCGCTGATCGACTTCACCTCGGAGACCTTCAACGTGGCTTCTTTCGCGGCCCCGTTGGAGACGCGGCCGATGGTCACAGAGCCGGCGGTGTCGGTGGCGGCCACGCTGTCCCCGCCGCAGGCGGCGAGCCCGCCGGCGAGGGTGACGACGGCGGCCGTCGCGGTGATGCCTCGGATCAGGGCACGTCGGGAAAGGGGCGCGGGCATGGCTGTCCTTAGGGGTTCGTGGGTCGTACGGGGGATCAACGGGGGTGAATTCGCAGGCCCTTGACCGAGGCGGCCTCAGCTCGGGCAGCCCGGGCTCAGGGACCTCGACTCAAGTAGCCCCGGTTCAGAGGACCTTCGCGAGGAAGTCGCGCGTCCTCTCGTGCCGCGGCCGGTCCAGCACCTGTTCCGGCGGCCCCTGTTCGACGATCTTCCCGGCGTCCAGGAACACCACCCGGTCGGCGACCTCGCGGGCGAAGCCGATCTCGTGCGTGACGATGAGGAGGGTCGTGCCGCTGGTCGCCAAGTCCTTGATGACGGCGAGGACTTCGCCCACCAGCTCGGGGTCGAGCGCGGAGGTCGGCTCGTCGAAGAGGATGACGCCGGGCCGCAGCGCGAGGGCGCGGGCGATGGCGACGCGCTGCTGCTGGCCGCCGGACAACTGCCGTGGATAGGCGGCCGACTTGTCGGCGAGGCCGACGCGGCCCAGGAGTTCGCGGGCGAGTTCCTGCGCGGCGGGCCTGGCGAGCCGGCCGGTGGCGACGGGTGCGGCGGCGACGTTGTCCAGCACGGTGAGGTGCGGGAAGAGGTTGAAGTTCTGGAAGACGAACCCGATCCCGGCGCGCTGGGTGAGGATGGCGCGTTCGCTCAACTCCCGTAGCCGGTGGCCGTGTCGGCGTACGCCGATGAGTTCGCCGTTGACGCTGGCGTACCCGCGTTCGGGTTTCTCCAGGTGGTTGATGACGCGCAGGAGCGTCGACTTGCCGGAGCCGGACGGGCCGAGCAGCGCGGTGACTTCGCCGGGGCGGACGGTCAGGTCGATGCCGTCGAGGACCTGGTGGGTGCCGAACCACTTGTGGACGCCGTGGAGTTCGACGGCGGCGGGCGCGGCGACAGTGGTGGCGGGCTCGGCGACGGTGGTTGCGGTGGCGCTCATACGGCGGCCTCCTTGCGCAGGCGCTCCCTGAACTGGCCGATGGCGGCGCGCAGTTGCTGGAGCGGGGTGGGTGGCAGCGTGCGGGTGGCGCCGCGCGCGTAGTACCGCTCGACGGAGAACTGGACGACCGAGACGAGGCTCGTGAGGATCAGGTACCAGGCGGTGACGACGAGCAGCAGCGGGACGACGTCGCCGGGGTAGGTGGAGCCCATGGTCTGGGCGGCGCCGAAGAGGTCGAGGAGGGAGACGTAGAAGACCAGCGAGGTGGCTTTGACCAGGCCGATCAGCTGGTTGACGTAGTTCGGCACGATCGAGCGCAGGGCCTGCGGGAAGACCACCCGGCGGAACTGGTAGCCCTGGGGGAGGCCGAGGGCAGCGGCGGCCTCGTGCTGGCCCTGGTCGACGGAAAGGATGCCGCCCCGGACGACCTCGGCGGCGTACGCGGCCTCATGCAGGCTGAGTCCGACGACGGCGATGACCATGTCGGTGGCGAGGCGCGACTCGTCGAAGGTGAAGAAGGCGGGGCCGAAGGGGACGCCGATGCTCAACGTCCGGTACAGGGCGCTGAAGTTGTACAGGAACAGCAGGATCACGATGAGCGGCACCGAGCGGAACGCCCAGACGTAGGCCCAGCTGACGGCTCGCAGCACCGGGCTCTTCGAGAGCCGGGCGAGGGCCAGCAGGATGCCGCCGAGGAGGCCCAACGCGGCGCTGTAGGCGGTGACTTCGAGGGTGACGAGGAGTCCGTCGAGGATGGTCGGGCGCAGGAACCAGTAGCCGAAGCGGTCCCACTGGTAGAAGGGGTTGGTGACCAGTCCGTGGACGAACTGGGCGGACAGGACGAGGACGATCGCGGTGGCGATCCAGCGTCCGGGGCGGCGCAGCGGCTGAACTCGCTGTGCTGTGAGGGTTTTTGACGGTGCGTCGGGTGGCGGTGTCGTGGCGAGGGACACGGCGCCCGGTGATTCGCTCATGAGGGGCTCCGGCGGGAGGCGGGCTACCCCGGGGTCACGGGCCATGGGCGCGCGGCTCCGGTGGGAGCGGGCGCGCGACAGGTGCGTACGGGACCGGGGTCGAGGGCGGCGGGCGGCGCACCGCGAGTGCGGTGGCCGGCGAGGGCGCTGCGGTCGGGACTGGCCTGGAGGTCAGACCCGACAGCGGGCACGGCCCGGTGCGGTACACAGTGCGCTGCTGACGCGCAGGAGGTCGACGGCGCGGTTCGCGACGAGGTGGCTGAGGTACGGGCGTACGCAGCCCGGGGAGCGGCGGGGCGCCGTCCTGGGAGCTGCGTACATGTCGTCCTCTGCTTCTGCTTCGTGCGGCGGCCGGGGTGGCCGTCGGTGAGGTGCGGCGCGGAGTCGGAAGACCGTTCTGGGCCGCAGTTAAGCCAGTTGCGCGGACCGTTGTCAACGGCCGTCCATGCTTCGGACCGGATCAGCCCTGGTGGGGCCGGTCTCCGTCGGTCCTGTGCGCCGCCCAGTCCAGGATCTGGACAGCGGAGCCGGCGGCTTCGAGGCCCTGGCAGCGGGCGCGGTGGCGGCGGTCGATGCCGTCGAGGTCGAGGTGGGTGCCGAAGGCGGGGTGGGCGGTGAGGCGGCGGGCGTGGGCCCACAGGGCGTGGTGGGCGGCGATCCGCTGGACGGCTCCGGCGTCGAGGTGGTGGCGGTGCACGGTGTCGAGCTGGACGAGGGTGACCCACAGGTCGACGTCGGCGGCGGTGATCTGATCGCCCGTCACATACGGTCCGGCGCCGAGGTGTTGCTCCAGGGCGCCGAGCGCGTCGAGGAGGGTGCCGAGTGCGCTTCCCGGCTCCAACGCGTCCGCCTCACCGGCGAGTTGGGCCGCGCGCTCGGTCTCGGCGCACAGCCGTACGACCGTCTCGATCTCCTGCTCGGTGCCGCACGGGTGCAGCGCGGGCCTGCCGCCGCCGAAGTGCCGGGCGAGGTCGCGGGCGATGTCCGGGCCGTGGGTGGAGACGATGCGGCCGGACCAGTCGTCGCTCAGCACGGGGGCGAGGGCCGGGCCCCGGTAGTGGTGCGCGCTCGCGTCGTACAGCGGGCGCAGGCTCGTGTGGCCGCCGTCGGGACAGTCGGGGACGGCGGGCAGGCGGGTGACCGGACACGCCTCGTCCAGGCGCAGCAGGCTGTGGGTGACGGCGATGCGCAGGCCGTCGGGGTCGGCGGTGGAGAGGTGGAGGCGGTAGCGGCGCGGCACGGCGTAGTGGCCGCTGCGGGCGTCGCGGCCGATGCGGCCCCGGAAGGCGGGGGCCGGGCGGTCGTACGCGTGGGCGGCCGGCGGTGCGATGGACATGGGTCTCCCCGGGGGCGGGCGCGCGACGACGGGCGCGCGGTTGCGGCGGCTGAGGGGCGGGGCGCGAGACGGCGCTCGGGTCAGCGCTGTGCGCTGCATACGCGCAGCAGGTCGATGTGGCGGCGGGAGGTGAGGAGGGGCGACGTCCAGGCCGTGCGGTTCGTGCGGCAGACGGTCGGCTCCAGGCGCCCCATGATTCCCTACCTGTTCACTAGGATTCCCGGTTCGAGTGTCGATCGAGGCCCTGGGTGCGTCAAGGGGGTGTCCGAGGGGTGAGTATCCGAGAACGGTGTTCTTGGTGGCGGACATGACGGTCTCGTTTTCGGGGGAGCGGAATTCGGTAGGGGGAACGGGCTCGCTTTTCACCTGCGAGGAGTAGCGTTCTGCTCATGAGTGCCGTCCCCGTAGAACCGGCCGAGAGCCCGGAGCCCGCCTGGCGGCAGCGTGCCGTCGAGCGGTCCACCAGGGCCGCGAAGCTTCGCGCGGAGCAGCGCGTGCAGCGATTCCTCGACGCCGCGCAGGAGTTGATCGCCGGCAAGGGCACCACCGACTTCACCGTGCAGGAGGTCGTGGAGCGTTCGCGTCAGTCGCTGCGCAGTTTCTATCAACACTTCGACGGCAAGCACGAGTTGCTGCTCGCCCTCTTCGAGGACGCGCTGTCGAGGTCGGCCGGGGAGATCCGGGAGGCCGCCGCGGCCGGCCGGGACCCCCTGGAGAAACTGCGGATCGCGGTCGAGCTCCTCTACCGCTGCTCCGAGCCCAGGCCCGGCGCGCAGTCGCCTCTGTTCACCGACTTCGCGATCCAGCTCCTGGTCACCCACCCCGACCAGGTCGCCACCGCGCACCTCCCCCTGCTCGGCTTCTTCACCGAGCTGGTCGAGGAGGCCGTCGCCGCGGGGCAGGCCACGGCGCCCAAGCCTCGCCTGGTCGCCTCCCTCATCATGCAGACGGCCATGTTCACGGCCCGCGCACCCGCGGCTCCCGTCGGCGCGCAGCCCTCGCCCATCTCGGCGGAGGAGGTCTGGGCGTTCTGCGTGGGCGGCATCACGGGCGCTCCCGCCGCCGCCCCGGCCAAGAAGACAACTCCGGCCCGCAAGGGGGCTTCCCGGGCTACGACCGCAAAGTCCCCGGCGACCGCCAAGTCCCGGGCGGCCTCGAAGTCCTCGACAGCCACGAAGTCCACGGCGGGCCGGGCCGCCAAGTCCGCGTCCCGCAAGCCGGCTTCAGAACCGGCGACCCACGAATCCGCCTGACCGCGAGCGGTCCGGAACCCCCGTACACACAGTGTGCGGGGGTTTTCGCCGCGCGCCCCGGCGTCCCCGCTCCAGCATGATCCCGCGACGACGGAGAAGCGGACCTGTGACGCCGAAGGCGCCTGCGCCGAGGGCGAGTTGGACGCGGCCGACGGCATCGAGGCAGACCGCTCACACCCCCGCCTGGCGGCACCGCTCCCCGGGCACCCCCTGACGACCGCCGCGCACGGTGCCATGCGGGGACGGCCCTCAGGGGCGGCCAGGGTGGCGCCGTGGGGGGGACGACTCTCAGGG
>NZ_LIRL01000416.1 GCF_001419795.1 Streptomyces niveiscabiei | reverse complement strand
GCCGCCGCGCCTCCTCCAGCAGCAGCGGCAGCCCCCGCGTGCCGTCCAGCAGATCGAGGAACCCCTGGGTGGCGCTGTCCAGCGGACCCAGCGTCAGCGCCTGCGCCGGGGTCATCCCGAACTGCACGGTGCTCAGATCCCGCCACCCGCGCCGCAACGCCGGCTTCACCCTCGGATGCACAGCCACCACCCCCGTCGTCGTCATGAAACCCGGGCCGTACGTTTCGGAGACCCCCGGGGCACGCACCCCCGGGCACGCGCCCCGGCGCACCACCCCGGGCCGCGCACCCCGGACCTTCGGAACCACGGCCCCGGAGCCCGGCCCGCACAGGCCCCGGCCCTTCGCCGGAACCCTCGTCCCGGCCGTCACCCTCAGCATGCCCACCTTCGCGGAAACCCGCCGAAAGTTATCCACAGGTATCGGCATCAGTCGTACAAGTCGGCCGCTCGGAGCACCCGGACGCCACGGGAACGACACCGAACCGTCCCGGAGTCAAGACTTCTCCCGTGTGCAGCGGGTAACGTCAGGGCGTGTCCGCCGACCCACTGCACGCCGGAACATCACAGCGCAGCACGACGAACGCGCCGCAGAGCGGCTCGAAGGCGAGTGCGATCGAGGTCCGCAGGAGCGCCCGGCGCCGCCGGACGGTCTCCGCGTACCGCGAGGGCGACCGCACCGTCGTGCTCATCCCTGCCCGGATGTCCGAGGCCGAGGAGAAGCGCTGGGTGACTGTCATGCTCGACAAGCTGGCCGCCCAGGAGAGCAAACGGGTCCCCGGCGACGCCGAGCTCTCCGAGCGGGCGCAGCGGCTGTCCGCGCAGTACTTCGAGGGGCGCGCGCGGCCCAGCTCGGTGCGGTGGGTGACCAACCAGAACACCCGCTGGGGCTCCTGCACGCCCGCGGAGGGCAGCATCCGGCTCTCGCACCGGCTGAAGGGCATGCCGGAGTACGTCATCGACTACGTCCTCCTGCACGAGCTGGCGCATCTCCTCGTACCCGGCCACGGGCCCGACTTCTGGCGGCTGCTGGAGGCCTACCCGCGCACCGAACGCGCGCGCGGGTACCTGGAGGGCGTCGTCTCCGCCGACCGGCTCCCGCATCTGCCGGGCGCGCGCGGGGAGTGACGCCGGGCGCGTGTTGTGTACCGGGTCTGTACCGACTTCCTGCGATGTCAGAGCCAGCGGTTAGCCTGGCGCGAACGAACTCGCAGCCGGAGTGGGGGACGGTCGTTGCACATGCCCAGGGAATTCCAACGCGGCCACAAGGCCAAGGTCGCCGATCTGACGGCGGGCACGGATCTGTACGTGGGGGTACGGATCTCGGCGCCGGGACTGGCCTTCGACATCAGCTGCTTCGGACTGGACGCCGACGAACGGCTCTCGGACGACCGGTACTTCGTCTTCTTCAACCAGCCGAAGTCGCCCGAGGAGTCCATCCAGCTCCTCGGTGAGCAGGCCGGGGACACGGAATCCTTCCGGGTGACCCTGGACCGCGTCCCGCCGCAGATCCAGAAGCTGTCCTTCACCGCGACGATCGACGGCGACGGCCAGATGTCGCAGATCGCCCCCGGCTACCTGAGGATCGTCGCCGGCGGCGAGGAGGTCGCGCGGTACGCCTTCGACGGTTCGGAGTTCTCCACCGAGCGCGCGGTGATGCTCGGCGACTTCTACCTCAAGGACGTCTGGCGGTTCGCGGCGGTCGGCCAGGGCTTCGACGGCGGCCTCGAAGCGCTGCTGAAGAACTTCGGCGGCGAGGTCGCGGAGGAGGAACCGCCCCCGGCACCCGAGCCCCCGGCCGCGGCCCCCGGCTTCGCCCCACCCGCCTTCGCACCC
>NZ_LIRL01000415.1:345-37570 GCF_001419795.1 Streptomyces niveiscabiei | reverse complement strand
CGCGCCCACGCCCTCCTCGCGTCCCCCTCCGCCCACCTCTCCCCGCGCGAGACCCTCCAGGCGTACACCGTCTGCGCCGACGCGGAGCGTCAACTCGGCCACTACCAGGAGGCCATGGCCGTCGTGGCTGCCGCGCTCGCCCTGCTCCCGCGCCCGCTGCCCGAGCCTCTGCCGCCCGAAGCGGTGCGCCTGGCCATCGAGTTCGGGCTCGTCCACGCCGTACGGGGCACCCACGACGAGGCCCGCGGCCTGCTGGAGGAAGCCGTGCGGGCGGCGGGCGACGCGGACGAGGCCGACCGCACCGCGCTGCGCGTGCTGGCCGCCCTGTGCGCGACCCACGCGGGGGACGTCGCGGAGGCCACCGCCGAAGTCGCCCACTGCGCGCGGGTGTTGGACGCGATGCCGGACCCGTTCGCGGGCCGCACCCCCGAGACGCTCGCGCTGCTCGGCTGCGCGGAGCTGTACCTGGAACGGTTCACGGACGCGATCCGGCACCTGGGCCGGGAGGCGGAGACCCGTATCCCCGTCCTGATGCACCGGCTGCTGGCGCTGACGATGGCCGAGCAGTGGACGGGCCGTCTCGACGCGTCCGAGCGGCGGGCCCGGGAGGCGGAGGCGCTCGGGCGTTCCCTGGGCGCGCAGGACGCGGTCACGCTCGCGCGGGCGATGCGGGCGACGGCCCTTGTCTGGTCGCGGGGCCGGCGCGACTCCGCCGAGGCGGTCGCGCTGCTCGCGGAGACGACCGCGGCGCTCCGACCCGGGCAGAGCTGGTGGACGGTGTCGGCGACCGGCCTGCTGGCCCAGGCACAGTTCCTCACGGGCGACGCGGCCGGCTGCCGGCGCACCCTGCTGGACCACGTCGGCGGTGAACTCCTGCCGCTGGTACGGCCGTTCTGGCGCCCCTTCCTCCTCGCGCTGCTCGCCACGGCCACCCTGGAGTGCGGCGACCGCGACGGGGCCCACCGGCTGCTGCGGCACGCCGAGTCGGCGTCCGACGGGCTCGGGCTGCCGGTCCAGGAGGCGTACGTCCAGGAGGCCCGCGCGCGCCTGCACGCGGCCGACGGCGAGTACGAGACGGCGGCCAAGCTGTTCGACCTCGCGGCCCACGCCTTCCGCTGCGCGGACATGCCGGTCCAGTACGCCTGGACCCTCACGTCCGCGGCCCACGCCCTGGCCGAGACCGAGGGCCACCCGGCGGCGCTACGGCACCTGGAACTCGCGGAAGGCATCGCCCGCGTCCACGGCGCCCGCCTCATCCACGAAGAGGCGGCCCGCCTCCGCACCGCACTCCCCGCCTCCGACCCACTGACCCACCTCACCGACCGCGAACGCGAAGTCGCCGACCTCGCGGCCTCCGGCCTCCGCACCCGCGAAATCGCCGAACACCTCTTCCTCTCCCCCCGCACCATCGAGACCCACCTCGCCCACGTCTACCGCAAACTCGACGTCACCTCCCGCCTGACCCTGTCCACTGCCCTGCGGCGCACCCGCTGAGCCCTGCCGGACGCGTACCGCGAGACGAACACGCTGATGCTGTCCGGGGTGCGAGACACCGGCCCGCGCCGCGATGGCTTCCGGACGTGCCCTGGCGAGGCCGTTCGCGGCGAACTCGGCGTCCGCCGCCTTCAGGACCGTCCTCGCCGAGTTCCAGGCGGTCGTCGCCGTGGGACTCGACCCGGTGGCCGGTGCCCGCGAGGGTGCCACATCCCCGACATGTGGTTCACGAAGCCCCGGATGGAGTCCGGCCCGTGAGCCGTCTGCCCCAGGGCAGGCTCGTCATGGACCAGAGCGTCGGCACACGGCTCGGCCGCCGCGTCCCCGTCGTGATCGTCATGCACTTGACTTAGAGCATCCGGCGGCGCTCGGTGTAAGTTCTGCCGGGTGGAGATCGGGGAGTTGATCGGGGCGGGGCGGACAGCGGATGTGTTCGCCCTCGACGAGGACCGGGTGGTGCGACGCTACCGCGACGGTGAGGACGCCACCGGCGAGGCGGTCGTGATGGCGTACCTGGCCGAGCACGGGTACCCGGTGCCGGCGGTGTGGCCGGGCGCGGCGGCCGGGGAGTTGGTGATGCAGCGGCTGTCGGGGCCGACGATGCGTGAGGCGCTGGTCGCGGGCACCCTCAGTGGCGAGCAGGCGGGCGAGTTGCTGGCCGATCTGCTGCTGCGACTGCACGCCATCCCGCCTCGGGCCGGGGCCGACCCCGCCCACCGCATCGTCCACCTCGACCTGCACCCGGAGAACGTCTTCCTCACCCCCGACGGCCCCGTGGTGATCGACTGGGCCACCGCCCAGGTGGGCCCTCCCGGCCTGGACACCGCGATGGCCGCGCTGATCCTCGCGCAGGCGGCGCTCACCATGCCGGCCGCCGCCGAAATCGCCCGGGCCGTCCTACCCGCCCTGGTGCGTCAGCTCGGCGGCACCGACGGCATGCTGTTGCCTGAGGCGCGGGCCCGGCGGGCCGCCAATCCGACCCTCACCCAGGAGGAGATCGCCGCCCTCGACGCGGCGGTCGACCTGATCCTGGCGGCAGGAGCCGACGCCCATGGGAGCGTCCTTCGGTAGGAGGTGAGCTGGGGCTGTCGGATGCGGGGGCTGGTGGTTCGGGTGTCCCAGCGATGGGTGTACCAGGCCCGGCAGATCAGGCTGCGGACGGTGATGCTGGCGGTGGCCAAGGCAAGGTAGAACTCGGTGCGCAGGCGGCGTCGTTCGGTGTTGCGGCGGAGCTTGCCGAAGTTGTTCATCCACGAGTTGGTCCGCTCCGCCACCCAGCGGCCGTCGGTCTGGATCGGTGTCTTCGTGCCGCGTTTGGTGGTGCGCGGAGTGATCTCGCGTTCGGTTAGGCCGGTGTGGACCAGCTGGTGGTCATACCCCACGTCCAGGCTCAAGGCCGGGTGCTGAGGGACGTGGTCAAGGTGTTCGGTCGACTCGGCAAACTCATCGAGGGTTTCGGGCAGCAGCGTGTGGTCGCGGATGTTCACGCCGGCGGGCACCGTGACCACGGGTATCCCGTAGCCGTCGGTCAGCTGGGACCGCTTGAGGCCCCGCTTGCCACGGTCCACCGGAGACTTTCCGGTGCACTCCCCGTCTGAGGATGCCTTGGTGATGCCGCCGTCCCCGGCCTGGTCCGCGAGGTCCAGGCCCACCATCCGGTCAGGCCCGCAGCACCGCGAGGACCAGGTGACCAAGGACACCGGCCTCGATCCGCTCGTCCCGTCGCCAGCGGATCGTGGTCGCCGAGCATGCCGTGTCCGCCACCCGCTCGTCGCCCGTCCCAGACACCAGAGCGAGCGCAAGCCGGCCGCATGCGACCGCGTCCGAGATCCTCGGTCGATGACAGCCCAGCGGATGGGAGACCTCCCCGAGACGGCGGCAGAGCAAGGCTCATCCGCTCTGTCTGCCTGGAGACAACTTCGGCCACAGGATCCCGTCGATCCGCAGGGCAGGAGCCCCGGCAATCCTGCTCGATCGACGGGTGCGCCCCGGCTCGTCGCGCGGTGTCGCCCCGCCCCGTCTCGGGCAGCCGGCCGAACAATGTGACGATTCGTAGGCCCGAAGGTCCGCGGTCGGGTTTCCTGCGCAGTGCGGTGACGAGGACTGGATTCGGGGTTCACCGGGCCAGCGGGTCCGGATCGGGGCGCCAGGGGCGGCACAGCACTGCGCAGCAGGCCGCCGCCGCCAGGGCGAGGCCGAGCACCGAGAGAGCCATCGGCAGTGCGGTGCCCTGGGCGCCGAGGCTGGTGAGGGTCGGCGCGAGGGCGCCCATGAGGAACTGGGTGGTGCCCAGCAGTGCCGAGGCGCTGCCTGCCGCGTGTGGGGCGCGCTGGAGGGACAGGGCTGTGGTGGTCGGAAGGATCAAGCCGACCGGGCAGGCGGTGAGGAAGAGCGCGGTGGCGATCCGGGGCAGGCCCGCGTGGGCGCTGGTGGCCAGCAGGGCCAGGGCGGTTCCCGCAGTGACGAGCACGGCCAGGCCCGTCGTCAGGATGCGCTGCGAGGGGAAACGGCCGAGGAGCAGTTTGCCGTTCAGCTGTCCGGTGGCGACCATGCCGATCGAGTTGAGGGCGAACAGCAGGCTGTACGTCTGCGGGGAGGCGCCGTAGACCTCCTGGAGCGTGAAGGAGGAGCCGGCGATGTAGGCGAACAGGGCGGCGAAGCCGAGGCTGCCGGTGAGGAGATACCCCGTGAAACGGCTGTCTGCGACGAGGTCCCGCATGGTGCGCAGGGTGTCGGGGAGCCCGCCGCGACGGCGCCGATCGGCCGGGAGGGTCTCGGGCAGCAGGGCCGCGGTGGCGGCCAGGACGGCCAGTCCCAGCAGGGTGAGGGTGACGAAGACGCCGCGCCACGAGGTCAGACGTAGGAGTTGGGCGCCGAGCAAGGGGGCGAGGACCGGAGCGGTGCCGGAGACGAGCATGAGCGAGGACAGCAGACGTGCGGCGCGCAGTCTGTCGTACAGGTCACGGACCACGGCCCGGGCGATGACGATGCCGGCGGCCCCCGCCAGCCCCTGGAGCAGCCGCATGCCGATGAGCATCGTCGGGTCCGGCGCGAGGGCGCACAGGGCGCCCGCCGCGACGTACGCGCTGAGGCCGATCAGGAGAGGGCGGCGTCTGCCGAGGGTGTCGCTGAGCGGGCCGATGATCAGCTGTCCCAGGGCGATGCCGATCATGAAGGCGGTCAGGGTGAGTTGGGTGATGGACTGGGAGGCGTGGAGGTCCGTGCTGACCTGAGGGAGTGACGGCAGGTAGAGGTCGATGGTGAGCGGCCCGAGCGCCGTCAGGCAGCCCAGGACCAGGACGAGGGGCAGCCGGCGTGGGCGGCGGTCGTGAGGCGAGGGGCGGATCGTGGCTGCCGGTGTCGTGGATCCGGTCGACATGTCGATTCCAGGCTGTCGGGTAGGGCCGATGCCGCTGTGCGTGCCGTCAGCGGTCGATGCGGGCGATGAGGAGGTTGGGGTCCTTGCCGGTCAGGTAGGCGGCGCTGGGGACGTACACCGTGCCGTGGTGCACCGCGACGGACGTGGGTGTCTGGAGGCCGTCGGCCGGGGTGAGGACGGCGGTGTGGGTGCCGTCGGGGCGGACGAGGTCGACCTCGTTGTCGTCCCGGGCGGCGAGGAGGGTGTCGCCGTGGCCGATGAAGGCGAAGTCGTCGACGGAGGGCATACCGGTGGCCCGGACCTGGATCCTTCCCGCGGCGCCCTTGGCGGTGACCGGGATGCGCAGGACGGTGCCCCGGTCGAGGTTGGTGGCCCAGACGGAACCGTTGTGCAGCTTGAGGCCGTTGGCGCCCGCGAAGGTGGTGGGCTCCAGTTGCGTGCCCGTCGCCCAGACCGTCGCTTTTCCTCCGCGTGCGGGCAGGCGGTAGATGACGCCGTGCACGGAGTCCGTGACGTAGAGCTGCTCGGCGCGCTGATCGAGGGCGAGTCCGTTGGGCAGTCCGTCGGCGGGCAGGGGGGCGATGCGGTGCGGGCGGCCACCGGGGCGGACGGCCCAGACGCCGGTGAGGTCGGCGGTGCCGGTGGCGTAGGTGACGTACAGGGTGCCGTCGCCTGCGCGGGCGATGCCGCCGACGAACGCCTTGCCCAGGTTGGGGGTGCTCGCCTTGGCGGGGGCGGGCAGCGTGGCCAGCATGTGCGGGCGACGGCCCGGCACGACGCGGACGATCTGCCGGGCGAAGGAGAAGGTCAGGTAGGCAGTCCCGGTGCGGTCGACGGCGATGTTCTCGGGCTGCTGCTCGGCCGCCAGGTCGAAGTGGTCGGTGATGTGCGCCCCCGAGAGCGGCTCGGTCACCGCGTCGGCGGTGGCTGCGGTTGCGAGAAGGGCTGCGGTCGTGGCGAGCGTGATCAGAGAGATGCGGAGGCGCATGGGGGTTTCTCCTGTGGGGTGGTGGCGAGGGCGCCGGTGCGGCCGTCGACAAGTCGTACGGCCTTGCCGGTGACCGGGGTCAGACGTGGACCCGCACCACGTCGAACGGGAGCTTCGGATCGGCGATCTGGAACTGGAAGTTGACGATCAGCAGGTCCTGGCCGTCGAAGGCGGCCGTGGACGGGCTGTGCATGCCGTGGCCGTGGACCGTCCTGATGAGGTGGGCCGTGGTGTAGTCGTCGTTGAGCTTCAGTACGGCGATCTGGCCGTCGGGGTTGTCGAGTTCGGTGACGGCGGTCAGGGTGTGCCCCGTGAGGAGGAGGCCGTCGCCGGAGACGCCCTTGGCGCCGCCGAGGTCGATCGGTACGACCTCGTGGGTGCGGACGTCGACACGGTAGAAGACGTGGTCGTTGTAGTCGGCGAGCAGGACGTAGCGGCCGTCGCCGGTGACCACCAGGCCGTTTCCGTTGAAGCCGGCGTCGTAGACCATCGGGGAGTGGCTCAGGTCCACGCCCACGCGCAGCGGCTGATCGACCTGCTTGCTCTTCAGCTCGGCGGCGGTGATGTGCCACAGCGCCGGGTGCGTGGAGTCCGAGATGTACGCGTCGCCGTTGGGGGCGAGGGCGACGTCGTTGAGGAAGGAGTCGCTGCGGCCGTTGTCGAACACGTGCAACAGGGCACGCGTGCGGGTGTCGTAGACGAAGACCTTGCCGCTGACGCCTCCGGCGACGATGAGCCGTCCGGCGCGGTCGGTCTTCATGCCGGCGACCGACACCCGTCCGTCCTGGCCGCCGGGCAGGAACACCGTGGTCGCGCCCTGGTGGATGTCGCCGCGGTAGATGGTGCCGTCGGTGGTGCTGCCGACGTAGAAGTAGGGAGTGTGCTGCTGGCGGGCGATTCCCTCGGGGTACGTCTTGTCGCCGGGGATCGTGTAACTGCGCGGCAGCGGTTCTCGGTGGTGCGCATCGCCCCGGGGTGCGGCCAGGGCCGGGGCGGCGCCGCCCAGCATGAGGAGGGTGGCGACCGCTATGGCGGTGGCACGGGGACGGGGAAGGCGGGCGTGTGACATGACGGATCTCCGTAGCGGGATGCGGGTGATCAACGGGTGGAGGCGATGAGTCGAGGGCATACGGGCCACGCGAACGCCTCCGGATACGCGCGGCGAGGGTGTTCAGTTGCCGGCCGGGAAGAGCGACCGGTTGGCGATGTCGATGATGAACGGGCCGACGTGGGCCGGGTACTTGTCGACGATCGCCTTCTTGTACGCGTCGCCGTCGTCGCCGAGCAGTTCGCGGGCGTCGGCCAGATAGCGGCGGACGTCGTCGTAGACCTCCGGACCGGTGGGCAGGCCATGGCCGGCGAGGATCGTGTCGTAACCGGACTCGCGGGCCAGCGTGTCGACGGCCTGCTGCCAGCCGGTGATGTCGTTGTTGCCCAGGTAGAGGTGGACGTCGTGGTAGACGAGGTCCTGGGCGATCAGGACGCCCTGCTCGGGCAGCTTGACGAGCAGCTCGTCGGCGGCCTCGCCCCCGGAGACGGCCTCGAAGACGAACCGGACGCCGTCGATGACCTCGGTGCCCGGGACGATGGTCAGGGACGGGGTGAAGTCGCCGACGGGGATGACCTGTCCGGTGGGCAGGCTGCTGTCGCCACGGGCGATGATCTGCTCGCGCACCCGGGCCAGGGCGTGGACGGGGACGCCGAAGCGGGCGGCGCCGTTGTAGTGGTCCGGGTGGGCGTGGGTGACGACGAGCCGGTCGATCGGCTTGCCGAGGCCCTTGGCATAGGCGACGGCCTCGTCGGCGTAGGCGGGCAGGAGTTGGGCGTCGATCGCGACGATCCGCGCCGGGGTCTCGATCAGCTGGGTCGTGGTGTGGAACGTGTCCGCCGGCGACATGTAGCTGTGGATGCGCACCGCGCCCTTGTCGAGGACCGTGACCGTGCCGTTCATGAGGATGCTCCCTGAGGTTGAGGCGGCTTCGCGTCGCCTTGACGACCTCCACTCTCTCCGTGAAACAGCAGGCAGACGAGATACGCTGAAGACGCGGCATGGTAATTCGAGGACATCTGGAGATCGCGATGCTTCCCGCAGAGCTTGGTGACGGTGATCCCCTCGGGGGCGGCGCCATCCTCCGGCTGGACTTCCACCCGCCCGAGGAGCGGGTCCCGGGTTTCGAGATCATCGATCTCGCCACCCTGCACGAGCGACGGCGGCGGAACGGCCGGCGGCCCGACCTGGTGCACCGGGTGGACTTCCACACCCTCACCCTCATCACGGAGGGCACCGGGGAGCACGCCATCGACTTCGTCACGTATCCCTGCCGGCCCGGAACCCTGTTGTGGGTCCGGCCGGGGCAGGTCCAGCGTTTCGTCCGTCCCGGCACGGCGAACGGCACGCATCTGCTGTTCATGCCGGCGTTTCCCCCGCACGGCAGCAGCGCCGACCGTCTGGTCAACGAGTGGTCCGGCTCGGCGTGCTGGCAGCTGGGTGCACGTCCCGAGTACGCCGTGCTGTCCACGCTGCTGAGCCAGCTGCGCGCTGAACACGACCGCCCGGAGCCGGCCACCGTCTCGGCGGAGATCCTCCAACTCCTGCTGGCCACCGTGCTGTTGCAGATCGACCGGCTGCCCCACCCGGAGGGCGGCCAAGACCCGTACGCGGGCGGGGAAGTGTACGCCCGCTTCCGCGCCGAGCTGGATCGCTCCTACGCCGCCACCCGCCGCGCCGCCGACTACGCCCACCGCCTCGGCTACACCGTCAAGACCCTCACCCGCGCCTGCACCGCGGCCACCGGGCAGCCCGTGAAACACGTCATCGACGCCCGGGTCGCCCTGGAGGGACAGCGGCTCCTGGCCCACACCGACGTACCGGTGGCCACCATCGCCCGCCGGCTGGGCTTTCCCGAACCCACCAACTTCGGCAAGTTCTTCACCCGTCATACCGGGGTGACGCCGGGGGCCTTCCGGCAGACACACCAGGGACAAACCTGACGGTGCCATCGCCCGGGGACGGAGAGGAACTGGGCCTGATCCGCGAGGGGCATCTCGCCGGTCTCCTGCTGGTCGACGGCGACCCGCCCGCACCCTTCCGGGCTCACAGCCATACGTCGACCGCAGCCGCGAGGTTGTCCTGGCCGTTGAAGACATGCCCGTTCATCCCGATGGCCTGCGCCGCGCGGACGTTCTCCTCGCGGTCGTCGACGAAGAGGAAGTCGGCGGGGGCCGCGCCCAGGGCGACGACGCAGTGCCGGAAGGCGGCGGGGTCGGGTTTGGCCGCGCCGATCTTCCCGGAGAAGGCGAGGTGGTCGAGGTCGTGCAGCCAGGGCTGGGCGGCGAGGAAGGCGTCCGCGTGGTCCGCCGGGATGTTGGACAGCAGGGCGACCCGGGCCCGGTCCCGCAGCTCGCGCACGTAGGTGACCATGCGGTCGTCGACGCGGGCCCAGCTGTCGATGTCGGTGAGCCGCAGCTCCTCGATCGTGTCGGCGTCGGCGGGGCGGGACAGCGCGTGCAGGACGTCGGTCCAGTACGCGGAAGCGGTGTGCCGGCCGGCGTCGTAGGGCGGGCGGTGGGTCCAGTAGGCCGTGGTGAAGGCGTCGGTGGCGGTGCCGCAGCGGGCGGCCATCTTCTCCAGGGCGCCCGGGCGTTGGTGGCGGGCGATGACGCCGAAGAGGTCGAAGAGCACGATGCGGTCGTCGGTGGACATGGGTTCCCTCGGGGTGTCAGGGCCGGTGGGGCAGGGCGCGGGCGAGCGAGTCCAGTGCGGCCAGGCGGTCGGGGCCGGCCGGGGCGAGGACGACGCTGGTCGCGCCGGCCGCGTGGCGGGCGTCGATCGCGGCGCGGGCCTGGGCGGGGGTCCCGGCGATGCTCAGGGCGCGGACCCAGTCGGCGGGCATCGTCCGGGCGAAGTGCCGGGCGTCGGGGCTGGCGGCGCGGTGTGCGCGCAGTTCCTCGGCGAAGGGCAGCGGGTCGATGTGCGCGGCCCACTGCGGCTCGCCGACCGGTTCCAGGGCCGCGCGGACCCGGGTCAGGGCGGTTTCCTCGTCGTCGTCCACGGCGGCGGCGTCGTAGACGACGATCTCCGGGGAGTTCGCGGCGGCGGGGCCCAGGTGGCGCAGGGAGGCGGTGATGTAGCCGGGGGCGGCGGGCTCGGCCAGCAGGAGCCCGTCGGCGGCCTCGCCCGCGACGGCCTGCGACTTGGGGCCGCGGACACCCAGGATCACCGGGGGCACGGTGTCCGGGATCTCGGTCAGGACCACGCCCTCGCAGCGCACGTACCGGCCGTTCTCGGGGCCGGGCTCCCCCGCGACCAGCAGGCGCAGCGCTGTCGCGTACTCCTTGATCAGTGTCAGGGGGCTTTCCGGCCAGGAGCCGACCTGGCGCATCCAGCCGGGCATGCCGTGGCCGATCCCCGCGATGAGCCGGCCGGGGTGGAGCTGGGCGAGGGTGGCCAGCTCCATCGCGGCGAAGGCCACGTTGCGGGCGCCGGCGGGCATGATCCCGATCCCGACGGTGAGGCGCGTGGTGGCGGCCAGGACGGTGGCGGCCTGCGCGACACCGCCGCGCCAGCCGAGGTCCTCCACCACCCAGACCTGGTCGAAGCCCAGTTCCTCGGCGCGCCGGACGTAGGGCAGCACCTCGCCGATGGGGAGGTCGAGCGGCAGCATGACACCGACACGGCCGTGGGCGAGGGGTGCGGGGGAAGCGGACATCTGGGCTCCTTCGGTCGGCTGAGGGCGTTGTCTCCGGCGGTGGCGGCCGGGACCGAACGCGTTCCCGGGTCTTGGTGACCGGGAGCGGAAGGCTTGTGCGGCACGGTTGTCAGGGACCGTGCCGCACAAGCGGTCAGTGGTGGCCGGCCGTCGTTTCGGCCTGGCGCGTGCGGTCGGCTGCCGGGCCGCCCCGGCGGACGACGGAGGGAGTGGTGCGCAGGACTCCGGCTCCCGCGGCCGTGGTCACGCACAGCAGCGTCAGGAGAACGAAGGCGTGGTCGAGGGCGACGAGGTGGGCCAGCCAGCCGATCACGGCGGGGCCGGCGAGCATGCCCACGTAGCCGAGTCCGGCGACGCGGGAGACGTTGGCCCCGGCGGTGGTGGGGTCGGCGTGGCCGGCCGCGCTGAACAGCTGAGGGACGCAGCCGGACAGGCCCAGCCCGAACAGCGCCCAGCCGGTGAACACCGCCCACAGCCCCGAGCCCAGGGCGACGAGGGTGATGCCGAGGGCGGCCAGGGCCGCGCCGTGGCGCACGATCGCGAGGGAGCCGAACCGGGCGGCGATGCCGTCGGCGAGCAGTCGGCCGACGGTCATGGCCGCGGCGAAGGTGCCGTAGGCGAAGGCCGCCACTCCGGCGGAGGCGCCCATGACGTCCTTCAGGTGCAGGGCGCTCCAGTCGTTGGCGGCGCCTTCGCAGAGCATCACCATCAGTGCCAGGACGGCCAGCAGCCAGACCCGGCCCGTGCTGCCGCCCTCGGCGGGCGGCGTCGTCCCGGCGACCGACGCGGGGCCTGTGCTCTCGGCGGCGGGGGCGGGCAGCAGGGCACGCGCCGCGGTCAGGGCGATCACGACGCCGGCCGCCCCCATGGCGGCCATGGCCACCGCCGGGTGCAGGCCGGCGCTCGCCGTGCCCGCCGCGGTGAGCGCGGCGAGGACACCTCCGACGGAGAACGTGGCGTGGAAGCCGGACATGACGGGGCGGCCGTACGCCTTCTCCACGTGTACGGCGTGGGTGTTCATGCTCACGTCCAGGCAGCCGTTGCAGAACCCGAAGACCAGCAGCGCGGCAGCGAGCGTCCACGGGTCCTGGGCGAGTCCGGGCAGGAGCAGGGTCGCGCCGCTCAGTGCGCCGCCGGCGGGTACCACGGTGCGGGTGCCGAGGCGGTCGGTCAGGGGACCCGCCACCTGCATCCCCGCGAAGGCCCCGACCCCGAGCACCAGCAGCAGGCCGCCGAGCGCGGCGTGACTGATGCCGACGCGCTCCTCGATCGCGGGGATGTGCACCACCCAGGTGCCCATCAAGGTGCCGCACAGGACGAAGTAGACGTAGGTCGCCACGCGGGCGGATCGCAGGGAACGTTCCATGCCGAACACCATAACGAACAAGTGAGATGTTTGGAAAGCCGCCTAATGAACACGTTGGTTGTTCGTTTTCAGATGGTGTTCAATCACGGCATGAGGAACGCAGAGCGACAGGCACTGATCGCGAAGGTGGTCAGGGACTCCGGAGGGGCCACGGTCCAGAAGCTGGCCGAGCAGACCGGCGCCTCCGAGATGACCATCCGGCGTGACCTCGACCTCCTCGCCGCCCAGGGCGTGCTCGAACGCGTCCGCGGCGGGGCCCGCACGCTGCTGCTCCGGGGCGAGGAGCCCCCCTTCGCGCTGCGTGTCCGTGAGGCGGTCGAGGCCAAGCGCCGGATCGCGGCCGAGATCTGCGCACTCGTCGCCGACGGCGAGAGCGTCCTGCTGGACAGCGGCACCACCTGCCTGGAGGTCGCCCGCCTCCTGCGCGAGCGGTCCGTCACGGTGATGCCGTTGTCCCTCCAGGCCATCCACCTGTTCGCCGAGACACCCGGCCCCGCCACGCTGGTCGTGCCCGGCGGACAGCCCCGCGCCGCCGAGGGAGCCCTCACCGGGCCCCTCACCCTCGCGTCCCTGGCGGCCCTGCGCTTCGACACCGCCGTCATCGGCTGCTGCGGGCTGAACGCGGCCGACGGTCTGACCGCCTACGACCTCGACGACGCCGCGGTGAAGAAGGCGGGCATCTCCTCGGCCCGCCGGGTGATCGCCGCCGCCGACGGCGGCAAACTCGGCCACACGGCCTACGCGCACGTCTGCCCCGCCGCCTCGCTGCACACCCTGGTCACCGACACCACCGCCGCCGCGGACGAGGTCACCGCACTCGAAGCGGGCGGGACCGTCGTCCGGACCGTCTGACCCCGCGCCCCGGGCGTCAGCCCGACGACGTCCGGATGAACGAGGCGGCCCGCTCACCGATCATGATCGCGGGGGCGTTGGTGTTCCCGGTGACGAGGGTCGGCATGACCGACGTGTCCGCCACGCGGACGTTCTCCAGCCCGCGCACGCGGAGTTCATGGTCGACGACCTTGCCCATCATGCAGGTGCCCGACGGGTGGTAGAAGGAGAACGACTGTGTGCGGATGAAGTCGTCGATGTCCTGGTCGCTGTCCGACACGGGGGCCAGTCCGGCGTCCGCCGCCGCGCGCAGGTCCGCCTGGAGCAGGGACGTCAGCCGCTTCTCCCGGGCGATGCGCAGGCACAGCCGGACGCCCTCGCGCAGTCGCCTGCGGTCGTCGGGGTCGTCCAGGTAGTTTTGACATCCTCCCCCTCTTAAAAGAGGGGGATTCCAACCCATACGGGTTGAGGTTCACGGACACTCGACCCCTTGCGAGGTGTCATCCCTCCGGCACCGGCTGATCGCCGGGGGCGGGGGATCCCGCCCTGTCCTGCCACGACGTTGACTGCTGCGTTGGTGTCCGCGTTGCAGGTGAAGCCGCAGGAGGAGCACTCGAACTCGGCTTGGCTCTTGCGCGAGTTCTTGTCGATCCATCCACAGGCACTGCACCGCAGGCTGGTGTAGGGGGCGGGTACGTCTTCGACCCGGCCGGGGGCTTTGTGTTCGGTCCGCTGCCGCAGCAGTCCCCAGCCCTGGGCGAGGATGGCCCGGTTCAGTCCGGCCTTGGCCGCCCGGCCGTTCCTGAGGTACTGGCCGGGCCGGTCGGGGTCCGGCTTCGCCTTGGCCTTGGCGGTCATCGTCTTGATGTTCAGCTTCTCGAACCGCACGAGGTCGTAGGTGCGGGCGAGCATGGTGCTGGTCTTCTCGCACCAGTCCTTGCGCCGGTTAGCTTCGCGCGCCTTGAGCTTCGCGGCCTTCGCGTACTCGGCGGTCTTGCGGTCGCTGCCCCTGGGGGCGCGTGCTGCCCGGCGCTGGTGCTTGCGGATCCGGGCGCGCTCGCGGGTGGTGAGCTGGGGGCAGTTGAGATTGCGGCCGTCCGACAGTGCGGCGGTGATCTTTACGCCTCGGTCGATGCCGATGGCCTCGCCCGTGCCCGGCTTCTCGATCGGGTCGGGGATGACGGCGAACGCGATATGCCATTGGCTGTTCTTGTAGGTGACGCGGAACGTCTTCGCGGACGGGGGCCGGGCGCCTTTGCCTTTGGCGCTGAGGCGGAAGCGGACCCAGCCGCAGCCGGGCACCTTCACCTGCGCCCACCTGCGGTTGAGTTTCCGCACGACGACCGACCGGCCAAGGATCTGCTTGCCCTTGGCGTTCAGCTTCGGCGAGCCGTCGGTGCCGTATTCGGGTAGACGGTCGGTGCCGATGACGCGGAAGCCCTCGTGCCGGAACTTCCTGCGCCAGGTCGGCTCACCGAACCCCGAGGTGAAGCGTGCGTTCTTGGCCTGGGCGAAGTCCTTCAGCGCCTGCTGCTGCACATCGGCGTTCCCGGTGCCCAGCCATTCGTTCTCCCGCCGGGCCTCGGTGAGCTGACGGCACTGCTCGGCGAAACCGGGAGCGGACCCGCGCCAACGGCGCCAGTGCGAGTGCTGTTCGACGGCGAGGTTCCAGACGTACCGGGCGTGCGCGCAGTGCAGGAGCATCTGCTCTTCCTGTGCGCGCGTCGGGTACATTCGAAACCTGACCATGACCCCATTCTAGGGCTATTGTGACCCCATGGCAATCTTCAACTTCCGTATTCCTGACGACCTGTACACCGACCTCAAGGCCCTCGCGGCATCCGAGGAGCGCTCCGTGAACTCGGAGTTGCTGCATCTCGTGCGGCGTGCCGTCGAGGAGGGCGAACGCCGTTCCGCCCAGGGGGCGTAACGGCTCTCTGCCCTGCTCCGCAGGAGCTCGCATTCACCCCCGGCCTGAAGGCCGGGACACCCTGCGAGGAAGCACGGTGGAAGATACGCGGTTTGGCATAGGGGTGGGCGTGCCGCAGCCGCACCGAGCCGCGGCTCGCGGGCCGTGCGACGTAGGGCCCGAACGACATGCCCGGCTCCAGCGGCGCGGCAAGGCCCTCGTCACGGACGATGCCGAGCGCGGCGTGGACCTGGATGTCCGGGGCGGGGACGTCGTCGCCGGAGCTGAAGAAGCCGCCGACCTCGTTCCAGGCCATCGGGCCGCTGCCCTGCCGGCGAAGGAGCTGCTCCTCGGCGGAGGTGTCCGGTCCCACAAGCGGCCCGGTGTCGCTGAAGAAGCTGATGAAGCACCCGGTGTGGTCCTGCATGTTCCGGCCGACGTCCGGCAGGTCGTGCAGGGGGGTGATGCCTCCCGCGGTCAGTTCGTCGGCGGGGCCGACGCCGGACTGGAGGAGCAGGTGGGGCGAGTTGTAGGCGCCGAGGGACAGCACGATCTCGCGGTCGACGTGGATCGTCCGGACGGTTCCGAGGTGGTCGACCTCCAGACCGGCGGCCCGCGTGCCGTCGAAGCTCAGGCGCAGGGCGGTCGTCGAGGGGAGGACGGTGAGGTTCGGACGAGCGGCGGCCGGCTCCAGGAACGCGATCGCGCTGCTGCACCGCAGGCCGTTGCGCTGCGTGACCTGGTGGTAGCCCACACCCTCCTGATCGGCTCCGTTGAAGTCCGGGTTGCGCTGGTACCCCGCGTCCTGAGCCGCCTCGACCCAGGCCGTCAGCAGGGGGTGGACGGAGCGGGGATCGCTGACGGTGAGGGGGCCGCCGACGCCGTGGAAGTCGTCGGCTCCGCGCTCGTTGTCCTCGGACTTCTTGAAGAACGGCAGGACGTCGTCGTACCCCCAGCCGGGGTTGCCGAGCCGTTCCCAGGTGTCGTAGTCGTAGCGGTGCCCACGGACGTACAGCATCGTGTTCATGGAGCTGGTGCCGCCGATCACCCGGCCGCGCGGCAGGTAGGCGCGGCGCCCACCGAGTCGGGGCTCGGGTTCGGTCTCGAAGTCCCAGTCGTACGCCGTCTTGAGCTGCTGCGAGAACAGCGCCGGTATCTCGAAGAGGCGTCCCCGGGCCGGTGGCCCCGCTTCGATCAGCGCGACGGCGACCTCCGGATCCTCGGACAGCCGGGCCGCCAGCGCACAGCCGGACGAGCCGGCCCCGACCACGACATAGTCATACGCTTCCCTGTCCATTCCGCCTCCCTGGTGCTGACTTGTGGAGAGGCTAGAGGTGCCAGGTGCGCTCATCACATGCACGAAGTGAGCACTTGGGGAGTCGTTCATTGCCCATTTCGTGCATGTGCTGCATTCGGGCCGCTGCCTAGGCTCTCTTCGAAATACCGTGGCAAAGAGGGGACCCCGACTCATGTCCGACCCGGTCCGTCAGGATTACACGCCTCCGGGGCTTCGGCCCGATGCCCTCGTCCCAGCCGGTACCGCCGAGGAGATCAGCACCGATGTCCTGATCATCGGCTCCGGCATGGGCGGGTCCTCGCTGGCCTGGGCGCTGAAGGACTCCGGTCTCGACGTCCTCGTCGTGGAACGGGGCCGTTTCCTTCCCCGTGAACCCGAGAACTCGCAGCCGGCCGAGATGTACATCAAGGGCCGGTACAAGAACGCCGGCTATTGGTACGACGGCAGCAATGGCAAGCCGTTCGCGCCCGGCGTCTATTACTGGGTCGGCGGCAACACCCGCTTCTACGGCGCCATGCTGCCCCGTTTCCGGCGCAGCGACTTCACCGAGGTGGAGCACCACGAGGGCGTCTCGCGCGCCTGGCCTTTCGGCTACGACGACCTGGAGCCCTTCTACACCGCCATGGAGGAGTTGCTCCAGGTGCACGGGCAGACCGGTGAGGACCCGACCGAGCCGCCCCGCTCCAAGCCCTACCCGTACCCGGCGCTCCAGCACGAACCGGAGATCGAGCGTTTCTCCCGGTCGCTGCGCGGGCAGGGCCTGCACCCGTTCCACACCCCGAACGCCCTGAACATCAGCACCCAGGCCGACCGCGCCGCCGTGACGACCGCCGACGGCTGTCCCGACGAGACCGGCATGAAGTCCGACGCCGAGAACCGGCTCCTGCTGCCCGCGCTGAGCGACGGCGTGCAGATCCTCACGGGTGCGGAGATCACCCGCCTGATCACCTCGCCCGACGGCCGTAGGGTCGTCGCCGCCGAGGCACGGCACGAGGGCCGGACCCTCCGCATCAACGCCACGTCCTTCGCCCTCGCCGGAGGTGCCGTCAACTCGGCCGCGCTGCTGCTGCGTTCGGCCGACGACGCGCACCACCCGCAGGGCCTCGGCAACTCGTCAGGACTGCTGGGCCGCAACTACATGGTCCACAACAGCACCTTCTTCGTCGGGGTCAACCCGCTGCGGACCAATCCCACGAAGTGGCAGAAGACGCTCGGCCTGAACGACTTCTACGAGGCCGGACCGGGCACGCGCTTCCCGCTCGGGAACCTCCAGATGCTGGGCAAGTTGCAGGCCCCCATGCTGAAGCCGGCGCGTCCGTGGGCGCCGGCCTGGGCCCTGAAGCTCATGGCGGCCCGCAGCCTCGACATCTATCTGACGACCGAGGACCTCCCGTCCCGGGACAACCGGGTCCGGGTGGACGGCGACCGCATCCTCATCGACTGGACGCCGACCAACCTCGCCCCGCACCACGAACTCGTGCGCCGGGTGACCCGTGCGGTCCGCAGGGTCGGCTATCCGCTGATCTTCACCCAGCGCATGGGCATCGAGACCAACTCCCACATGTGCGGAACGGCCGTCGCGGGCCACGACCCGGCGCAAAGCGTGCTCGATCCGCTCTGCCGCAGCCATGACGTCGAGAACCTCTGGCTGGCCGATTCGTCGTTCTTCCCGTCCTCGGCGGCCCTCAACCCGGCCCTGACCATCGGGGCGAACGCCCTGCGCATCGCCCCCTCCCTCGCCAGGGCGACGAAAGGCTGACGTCATAGCGGTCCCGAACGGCCCGGGTCAGGTCCGCCGCAGCGTCGGCTTGCGCAGCAGGTCGTGTCCGCGCACGGCCAGTTGCAGCCGCTGCTGGTTGCTGACCTGCGTGAGGTCGAGGCCGAGGATCTCGGAGAGCTTGTCGAGGCGGTGGTAGAGGGTGCGTCGCTGGATGAAGAGTTCCTCCGCCGCACGTGCCTTGTTGCCACCGGAGTCGAGGAAGGTGCGCAGGGTCGGCAGCAGAGGGTTCTTCACCAGGGCGTCGTGCTCCAGGAGCGGACCGAGTTCATCCTCGACGTAACGCCTGAGCTCGGGCCCCTCGGAGAGGGCGACGAGGAGCCGTAGGGCCCCCAGGTCGTCGAAGTGACGTACTTCCGGGGTCGAGGCCGCCGAGGCGACGGACGCCGCGCTGCGGCTCTGGCGCAGGGCAATCGGAAGCACCGCCGGCTCCACGATGCGGCTGATGCCACCCCGTACCCCGCGATCGGCCAACAAGGTCTGCACATGGCCCGCGTCGGCGCGGGTGGGCAGGCCCACGACCGCCACGTCGAAGTCCCCGGTGTCGCCCACGACGGCAGGCCAGCCTGCCTCTTCCAGAAGACGGGCGAGGAGGTGGTCCTTGACGGGCTCCTCGTCCCCCGCCCATGCCGTGACGACGATCAGGTCCCGCCCGCGCAGGTCCTGGCCGAGCGCCAGGCTGAGGGTCACGAACCGCTCTCCGGTGATGTCTCCGAGCAGAAGCCGGTTGAGCAGCGCGGTCTGGCGCTGGGAGGCGCGGGCGCCGCTCTCCCGCTCGCTCAGCAGCGAGATCGCCACGGCCGCGGCGGCCCGCTCCAGTGTGCGCAGTTCGGGCGGGCTCGGCTGCGTCTCCCCGTGCAGCAGGTGGAGCCACCCCCACGACTCGCCGCGCAGCACCACGGGCTGGCGGGCGCAGGGCGCGACCTCGCGGAACGATGCCGCCGAGGCGGTCGGAACGTCGGGGCGCTGTGCCGCGAGCGATGTGTGGCGTTCGTGGATCGCCCGGGAGTGCGCGCTCCACTCGTCCACGACCCGGTCGGCCGCCGGCGTCGCGCCGCCGTACGCCAGCATCTGGTGGGCGACGTCCTCCAGCACCACGGGGTGCCCGGTGCGCCGGGCCAGCTCCCTGACCACGCCGACGTAGTCCTCGTCCGCGAGGAGCAGGTCCATGAACGCCTGGCTGGTGGCCTCCTCGGCGATCAGCTGTTTGACGCGCATTCCGACCAGCACCTCGTGGACCTGGGCCGACGTCTCGACGAAGGGGATCTCGTCGGCGAGCCCCACCAGGGGCAGGCCGACCGCCTCCGCCTCCTCGATCACCGCCTGCGGCATGGCGTCGAACACGCGCCCGGCGAGTTCGACGACGAGGACGGCCGCGTGGGCGTCCGCGAGCCGCCGGATGAAGGCACGCTGCTCGAACTCCGTCGCGCCCATGCCGAGGCCGGCCGTCAGCAGCATCTCCTGGCCGGTGAGGAAGCGGTGGATGTCCGGGATCTCACCGGTGTGCACCCAGCGCACGGGACGGTCCAGATTCCTCTCCCCGGCGTACACCCGCACGGTCGTGCGCGTGAACACCTCTAGCTCCAGTGCGGTGCGGACCGTCAGGACTTCAGCCATGAGCCACGACCTCGGTGTGTGCAGGATCGGCGGCCAATATTGCACACGTTGTGCCTGTCGTCACACCCCCCGTTTCCCCAGACTTCAGGTCAAGCCCGCAGGCACGACCCCGCGCAAGGAGTGCAGAGTGTCAGCCCACCACCAGACCATCAAGGCTCCTGTCGCCGTGACGACGTCACGGACCAGCCGTCCGGAAATCGTCGAGACCGTCGCGGACGTGATCGCCGACGTACGGGCCAACGGCGACGCCGCCGTGCGCCGCTGGTCGCAGAAGTTCGACGACTGGAGCCCCCGGTCCTACCGGCTCGGCCCCGACGAGATCGCCGCCGTCGTGTCCTCCGTCCCCGAGACGGTCCTCGACGACCTGCGGTTCGTCCAGCAGCAGGTCCGCGGCTTCGCCCAGGCGCAGCGGGACTCCCTCACCGACTTCGAGGTGGAGACGCTGCCCGGCGTCTTCCTGGGGCAGCGGAACATCCCCATCGGCGCGGCCGGCGCCTACGTGCCCGGTGGCCGCTACCCCCTCACCGCGTCCGCCCACATGACCGTCCTGACGGCCAAGGTCGCCGGTGTCGAACGGGTCGCCGCGACCACCCCGCCGGACCGGGGCGCGCCGCCGCCCGTCAGCGTCGCCGCGATGCACCTGGCCGGCGCCGACGAGATCTACGTCATGGGCGGTGTCCAGGCCGTTGCCGCCCTCGCGCTGGGCACCGAGACGATCGACGCGGTCGACATGCTCGCCGGGCCCGGCAACGCCTATGTGGCGGAAGCCAAGCGCCAGCTGTTCGGCGAGGTCGGCATCGACCTCTTCGCCGGACCGACGGAGGTACTGATCGTCGCCGACGGGACCGCGGACCCGTTCGTGGTGGCGACGGACCTGCTGTCCCAGGCCGAGCACGGCCCCGACTCCCCGGCCGTCCTCATCACGACGTCCGAGGACGTGGGCAGGCGGACCATCGACTGGGTGGACAAGCTGCTGCCGGGCCTGCCCACCGGCGGGGTCGCCGGTCCTGCCTGGCGCGACCACGGCGAGGTGATCGTGGTTCCTGCCCTGGACGCCGCCTACGCGCTCGCCGACCAGTACGCCAGCGAGCACGTCCAAGTCCTCACCGACCGGCCCCGCGAGGCCCTGCACCGCATGCGCAACTACGGCGCGCTGTTCCTCGGGGACAAGACCTGCGTCGCGTACGGCGACAAGGTCATCGGCACCAACCACGTCCTGCCCACCCTGGGAGCGGCCCGCTACACCGGCGGCCTCTGGGTCGGCAAGTACCTCAAGACCGTGACCTACCAGGAGATCAAGGACGCCGGTTCCAGTGCACGGTTCGGCGAGATCTGCGGCAGGGCCTCACGCATCGAGAACTTCGAGGGACACGCGCGCTCCGGAGACGTCCGCGCCGCGCGCTACGGATCGGCTCCGCTCGCCTGGACCGACCACACCTTCGAACAGAGCTGATCCGCGATGGCGGATCGCGTTTTATGCCGGCGCGCGGCAGCGGCCCGGCAGCCGTTCGACAAGGAGCCCTTCCCTCTCGACCCACGGAGATCGTCATGTCAGCCACCGGCAACGAGGCGTACGCGGCGCCCGCATCCACCCCCGCAGGCCCGTCGGACGGCGCCGAGAGCCCCGCCTCCTCGGCCGCGGACGCGGAAATGCTCGCTGTACTCGGCTACGAGCAGAAGTTCGACCGCAAGGTCAGCCTGTGGGCGAACTTCGCCCTGGGCTTCGTCTATCTCTCGCCCCTCGTGGGCGTCGTGGCCCTCTTCGCGGTCGGTCTGGCGACCGCCGGCGGACCGTCCGTCTTCTGGATCGGCATCGTCGGCGTGGGGCAGTTCCTGGTCGCGCTGGTCTTCGGCGAGGTCGTCTCGCAATTCCCCCTCGCCGGCGGGCTCTACCAGTGGGTCCGACGGCTGTGGAACGGGCGCTACGCCTGGTTCAACGCGTGGACCTACATCTGTTGCATCACCATCGGCATCACCAGCACCGCGCTGTTCAGCTCGGACTTCGCGGCCAGCCTCTTCGCCGGAACCGCCGGCGAGCCCGCCATCAGCTCCACTCCCGCCCAGCGCCTGTGGATCGCGATCGCGGTGAGCGTCGTCTGCCTGATCTGCAACTGCTTCGGCACCAGGACACTCGCGTTGATCTCGAAGATCGGACTCGCCGCGGAACTGATCGGCATCGTCCTCGTGGGCTGCTACCTGCTGATCTTCGAACGGCGCAACTCCGTCTCGGTCTTCTTCGAGACCAGCAGTTCCAGCCACGACAGCTACGTCATGGCCTTCATCGCCGCCTCGCTCGTCGGGCTGTTCCTCTTCTACGGCTTCGAGGCGTGCGGCGAGATCGCGGAGGAGGTTCCCAACCCCTCCCGCAGCATCCCGCGAGCCATGCAGCTGACCGTCGCCGTCGGCGGGGTGGCCGCGCTGTTCGCCTTCGTGGGGTACGCGCTCGCGGCTCCGGACCTCGCCTCGATCCTGTCCGGCGAGGACACCAACCCGATCCCCTCGATCCTCCAGAGCTCGGTCGGCACCGTCGGCACGAAGGCGGTGCTCATCGTGATCATGACGTCCTTCATCGCGGGTGTGATGAGCCAGCAGGCCGCCGCGAGCCGGATCGTCTTCTCCTTCGCCCGCGACGACATGTTCCCGGGTGCCCGCGTCTTCTCGCAGATCACCCGCAAGCACCGCGTCCCCATGAACGCGCTGCTGGCCGTGAACGTCCTGCCGCTGCTGCTCTTCGTGTTCGTCTACTACTCGCCCGACTCCCTCACCAAGATCGCGGCGTTCCAGATGCTGGCCGGATACGCGGCGTTCATGATGGTCGTCCTGGCCGCGCTGCGGATGCGCGTGAAGGGCTGGCGCCCCGCCGGAGCCTGGACGCTGGGCCGCTGGGGCTTCGCGGTGACCGTGGCGGCCCTGGTCTACGGCGTGCTCGGCATGGTCCTCCTCGCCTGGCCCACCGGCGACTCCGGAACCCCCTTCGTGGACCGGTGGATCGCACTCATCGGGTTCCTCGTCGTCTCGGCCGTGGGTCTGGTGTACCTGCTGGTGACGAAGCCGGAGCGCGCGTCCACCGCGCCGGAGGGCGACGCCATCGAGGTGGCCGAGCGTCTGCGCAGCCGCGCCGAAGCCCTTGCCCGTACGACCTCAGGGAGCACCGCATGACCCGTGTTCTGTATCTGTACGGAGGCTGGCCCGGCCACAAGCCCTACCAGGTGGCCGAGGAATGGGCCCTCCCGATCTTCAGGAACCTCGGGTTCGACGTCGAGGAGACCAACGACATCTTCTCCCTCGACGCCGACCTGACCGGTTACGACCTCATCGCGCTCAACTGGAACAACGCCCTGCTGTCCGAGGGCCTGACCGCGGCCCAGGAGTCGAACCTGCTGGGGGCCGTGGAGAACGGCACCGGGATCGCCGCCTGGCACGGCGCGGGTGCCGCGTTCCGCACCAGCCTCAAGTACCACTGGCTGCTCGGCGGCAGCTTCCTCGAACACCCCGCCGGCGAAGGGGTGAAGTACCCCTACGAGGTCACGATCACGGACACCGACCACACGATCACCGCCGGCGTGCGGGACTTCCGGGTCGCCTCCGAGCAGTACTACATGTCCGTCGACCCCAACAACCACGTCCTGGCCGAGACCGCCTTCACCGGCGAACACCTGCCCTGGCTGGAGGGAAAGACCATCCCCCAGGCCTGGACCCGCACCTGGGGACGGGGCCGCGTCTTCTACAGCGCGGTCGGACACGACCTCGACGACCTCCAGAACCCGGACGTCACCCGCCTGTGCACCCAGGGCTTCGCCTGGGCCGCCCGCCAGAACCCCTGACCCGACCGTCCGACCCAGCTTGATTGGGAGCACACCATGCCCGTCCTCACCGGAGGCCAGATCGTCGCGCGGACCCTGCGCAACTACGGGGTCGACGTCGTCGCCGGCATCCCCGGCCACGGCATCTGGTCACTGACCGACGCCTTCCTCGACGACGAGTCCAGGATCCCCTTCGTCCAGACCTTCCACGAGCAGAGCGCCGTCCACCTCGCCGACGGCTACTACCGAGTCACCGGCCGCCCGCAGGCCGCGGTGACCTCCATCGGCGCCGGCGCGAGCAACACCGTCATCGGCATGGGCACCGCGTTCACGGACTCCACCAGCGTCCTCGTCGTCACGGGCGGCCCGCCGACCCACATGCGCGGCCACGGACTGCTCCAGGAACTCGACCGCTACACGGCCAACGACTTCCCCAAGGTGGCCGAGGCGGTCAGCAAGCGGCACTGGGTCGTCACCCGGGTCGAGGAGCTCCCCTTCGTCCTGCACCGCTGTTTCAACTCCATGCTGACCGGCCGCCCGGGCCCGGTGCACCTCGAAGTCCCCATGGACGTACAGGCCGAGGCCGCGAACGTCGAACTCCACGACCTGGAGCGCCGTATCCCGGTCGGCCGCCAGCACCCCGACCCGGAGGCCGTCGACCGTGCCGTGGACGTGCTGCGCGCGGCCACCCGCCCGGTCGTCGTGGTCGGCGGCGGCGCGATCACCTCCGAGGCCTCCGACCAGGTTCTCGCGCTGGCCGAGCGATGGCAGATCCCGGTCGTCACCACGTGGAACGGCAAGAGCGCCTTCCCCGAGGACCATGAGCTGTTCGCCGGGAGCGTCGGCCAGACCGGCACCATGACGGGCAACGCGATCGCGAGCTCCGCCGACGTCGTCGTCTCGGTCGGCTGCCGCTTCACCGACTGGTCCGCCTCCAGTTACGCCAAGGGCGTCAGCTTCTCCATCCCGCCCGCGAAGCTCATCCACATCGACATCGACCCGCACGAGATCGGCAAGAACTACCCCGCCGAGGTGGGCATCGTCGCGGACGCGCAGCGTGCCGTGGCCGCGATCGTCGACTCCCTGCCCGCCCAGGGCGTCGACCGGTCCGAGTACCTCGCGGAACTCGCCCGGCTCAAGCGGGACTGGGAGGAGAAGCTCGCCGGCCGCCGCGACAGCGACCGCTTCCCCTTCACCTCCCAGCGCCCGCTCGGTGCGCTGCGCAACGTGCTCCCGCGCGACGCGATCATCGTCGCCGGCTCGGGCAACACCCAGGGAGCGGTCAAGCAGACCTTCCCGGTCTACTCGCCCCGCACCCACCTCACCTCCGGTGGCTTCTCCTCCATGGGCTGGGCGATCCCGGCAGCCGTGGGCGCCAAGCTCGCCCGGCCCGACAGCCCCGTGGTGTGCGTCCTCGGCGACGGCGACTTCCTCATGACCTCACAGGAGATCGCCCTGAGCGTCACCGCCGGCGCGCCGGTGATCTTCGTCGTCCAGAACAACGCGGGCTACATGTCGATCCGCGGCGGCCAGCGCAAGCAGACCTCCCGGCACATCGGCACCGAGTTCTCCCACCCCGACGGCTCGCCCTACAGCCCCGACTTCGCCGCCATGGGCCGGGCCTTCGGCATCGAGTCGTACAAGGTCAACGACGCGGAGTCCCTGGAGCCGACCCTGCGCAAGGCTGTCCAGTCCGGCGCCCCCGCCGTGATCGAGGTCCCCACGGACCGCGACGCCGCGGGCCCCTGGGTCCCCGGCTGGTGGGACTTCCCGATCCCGGCCTACATCACCGACGAGCGCCAGGACGAGTACGACCGCATCAGGTCCACGGAGCAACACCTCTGAGCCAGCCCGCCGCCAGCAACAACCGACCGCCCGTGCAGCCGAGCCAGGCCGCAGGGGCGGTCGCCGGCCCCATCCGGCCTCGCCAAAGCCTGCCCGGCAGCACGAGGGCCGGGGCTGAGGCCGACGTGGAGGCCCTGGTGGACTGTTCCGATCACCACCCAGGTCAGGTCCGCACGGTCCCGACCGCCAGCACCGGATCGAGCGGCGGCACGAGTTCCGCCGTGGCGACGGCGAGGAGACGCGGCGGGACGTCGCCGTCCGACAGCCCGCTGACGTAGGCGAGAGCTTCCGCGGGAGACAGCATCGGCAGCTTCCGGCGCAGGTTCCGCGCGGTACGGGTACGTCCCTGTGCGGCGGCGGACTCGCGCAGGGCATCGTGGAGTTCATCGAGCGCCGTCCGTACCGCCAACCCCCGTATCCGCGCGCGATAGTCGTCCTCCCACTCCCCGCCGAGCGCCGACAGGACGCCGATCACGTGCAGACCCCCGTCGACCCGGTCCACCAGATACGGCCCGTTGCCGGCCGGCATGACCCCGGCCCCGGTCTCACTTCTTCAGCGCCGACAGTGGCCGCGCGATGTCCTCCAGGGAGCGGCGTTCGGCGGCGATCGCCAGGGCTACGGCCACCAGGCCCGCCGCGCACATCAGGGCTGCGCCGATCGAGAAGGCCAGGACGGTGTCGGCCACGTGGCCTGTTTCCGTGAGGTCCGCGAAGAGGAGGGGGCCGCTGATGCCGCCGGCCGCTGTGCCGAGGGCGTAGAAGAAGGCGATGGACATGGCGCGGGTCTCCATGGGGAAGATCTCGGAGACGGTGAGGTAGGCGCTGGAGGCTCCGGCGGAGGCGAAGAAGAGGACGGCGCACCAGCAAGCCGTCAACGTCCCCGCGTCCAGGGCGCCTTGGCCGAAGAGCCAGGCCGTCGCGAAGAGGAGGGCGCCGGAGAGGAGGTAGGTGCCGGAGATCATGGCCCGGCGGCCGACGGTGTCGAAGAGGCGGCCCAGCAGCAGGGGGCCGCAGAAGTTGCCGGCCGCGATCACGGCGAAGTAGTAGCCCGTGTGGTCGGCCGGGATGTCGTAGAACGTCGTGAGGATGGCCCCGAAGCCGAAGGTGATGGCGTTGTAGAGGAACGCCTGGCCGATGAAGAGGGAGAAGCCGAGGACGGCGCGCCTGCGGTAGCGGCCGAAGACGGTGCGGGCGATCTCCAGGAACGTCACGGCGCCGCGCTGACGGATCTCCAACTCGCTGTCGGGCGGCAGCAGTTCGGTGCCCGTCTCGGCCTCCACCCGCCGTTCGATCCCCGCGACGATCTCCTCGGCCTCCCGCTCCCGCCCATGGATCAGCAGCCACCTCGGGCTCTCGGGAACGTGGCGCCGCACGAGCAGGATCACCAGCGCGAGGACGGCGCCGAGCGCGAACGTCAGCCGCCAGCCGACGTCCCTCGGCAGGAGCCCGGTGTCGAGGGCGACGACGGACAGCAGCGAACCCCCGACCGCGCCGAGCCAGAAACTCCCGTTGATCATGAGGTCGACCCGGCCCCGGTAGTCCGCCGGGATCAGTTCGTCGATCGCGGAGTTGATCGCCGCGTACTCGCCCCCGATGCCGAACCCGGTGAGGAACCGGAACAGGAAGAACCACCAGGCCTCCCAGGCGACCGCCGTCAACGCGGTGGCGGCGAGGTACACCGCCAGGGTGACCATGAACAGCTTGCGCCGCCCGAACCGGTCCGTGAGCCGCCCCCAGAACAGCGCACCGGAGCACGCCCCGGCGACGTACAGCGCGGCGGCGAGGCCCGTGATCTGCCCGGAGGTGATCGCGAGGCCGCTGCCGTCCTCGGCGAGCCGCCCGGCGATGTTCCCGACGACGGTGACCTCCAGGCCGTCGAGCACCCACACGGTCCCGAGCCCGATGACGACGGTCCAGTGCCACCGCGACCAGGGCAGCCGGTCCAGCCGCGCGGGAATGTCCGTGACGATCGTCGTTCCGCTCTCCTCGACCACGCTCATGGCATCCTCCCGCGCCCCGAGTGCCCAGATCCCCCGGGCTCACGCGGCGCGAAGTGCCCCACCGGGTCCGGCTCCTACGGGTCGGCAGTCATCTGCGGGCGAGCCGTCCGGCGAGGGTGTCGGCGAACTCCTGCGCGCGATCGAGCTGGCTGCGCAGGTCGGCGACGCGGTGCTGGGCGGCCCGTTCGACGCCCCGGATGCGGTCGAGGAGGCGGGCGCGTTCGCGGGGCAGGAGGTGGGCGCCGGAGTCGAGGCGGTCCATGGCCTCCAGGAGGGCCCGCGTCTCGTCGAGGGTGAAGCCGAGGGGCGCCATGCGGCGGATGACCATGAGGCGGGCCACGTCGGACTCGGTGTAGAGGCGGAAGCCGCCCTGGGAACGGGCGGAGGGGGTGACGAGGCCGGCGTCCTCGTAGGAGCGGATCGTGCGCAGCGACAGTTCGGTGCGTGCGGCGACCTCGCCGATCTGCATGTGCTCGCTGCTCACGCGGGGTGTGCCCTTCTCTGTGTCGGTGCCGTACGGCGCTCTTTCATAGCGCGTCGCCGCCGTCGCCCGCTCATTTCCCGCCACCGCGGGCACCGGCCGCCGCGCGCATTCCCGGTTGGCCGAAAGGTTCACCCCATCTCCCCGCTTCGACCTGCCGATTCACACATGGACGGGTCGGCGGCGGCCTAAACCCGATCCCCGCTAAGGATCTCGAAACAGTCGAGACACGAGGCCATAACACTGACAGGTCGGCGGACATACAACGCTGAGTACGGGCAGGCGCCCCGGCACGACGAAAGCGTTTGCTCGATCAGGGGACTTCACTTGATGCTCAGCCAGACCGTCCTGACCCGCCGCCGGCTCCTCGGCCTTGCCTCGGCCGGTGCCCTCGCGGGGGTCGCCGCGTGCAGCAAGACCGAGAGCGGGGGCGCGAGCGACGCGGATCTGCTCGCGAGCCTCAGGAAGCGGGGGTACGTCAAGGTCGCGTACGCGAACGAGGCGCCGTACGGATTCGAGGAGGGCGGCACCCTCAAGGGGGAGGCGCCCGCGCTGCACGCCGAGGTGTTCAAGGCGCTCGGCGTGCCGGAGCTGCGGCCGGTGTTCTCGGAGTGGGACGGGCTGATCCCGGGTCTGCTGGCGGGGAAGTACGAGGTGATCAGCGCCGGCATGGCGATCCTGCCCGACCGCTGCGAGAAGGCCGCCTTCTCGGAGCCGGAGTTCATCTCGCCGACCGCGATGATGGTCCCGGCGGGCAACCCCAAGAAGCTCACCGACCTGGAGTCGGCGAAGCGGGCCGGAGTGACCCTCGGGGTGATGTCGGGGGCCGCCGAGAAGGGGTACGTGGAGGCGGCGGGGATCTCCTCCGGCAAGGTCAAGACGCTCACGAAGCCGCAGGACGGCGCCGACGCGGTGAAGAACGGGCGGATCGACGCCTTCGTCCTCACCGGCATCTCGCTGCGCTGGCTGGCGAAGACCAACAAAGGCCTCCTGGTCACCGAGCCGTTCGTGCCGATGGTCGGCGGGGTCAAGCAGTACAGCCCGGGCGGCGCCGTCTTCCGCAAGAGCGCGATCTCCCTGCGGGACGCCTTCAACACCGAGCTGAAGAAGGTCACGTCGGACCGCGCCCGGTACGTGAAGCTGCTCTCGCCGTACGGATTCACCGCCGCCGAGCTCCCGCCCGCGAACCTGACGACCGCGCAGCTGTGCGCCGCGTGACGCGGAGGCACGGCCATGGGTGACTTCCTGTCCGTCTTCTTCTCCGAACTCCCCTCTGTCGGCTCGGGGTTGTGGGTGACCGTCGAGGCGACCGCGCTGGGCGCGCTGCTCGCCGTCGCCGTCGCGTTCGCGTGCGGCCTGGCCGCGACGTCCCGCGCCCGCGCCCCGCGCTGGACGTCGCGGATCGTCGTCGAGTTCTTCCGGGGCACGTCCCTGTACATCCAGCTCTTCTGGCTGTACTACGCGTTCCCGCTGCTGACGGGGTACGAGTTCGGCCCGCTGGTCTGCGGGGTCCTCGCGTTCGGCCTGAACTACGGGGCGTACGGCTCCGAGGTCGTGCGGGGTGCGCTCGCCGCCGTGCCCGCACCGCAGCGCGAGGCCGCCATGGCGCTCAACTTCACTCCCCTGCAACGCCTTTACCGCGTGGTGCTGCCGCAGGCGTGGCCGCAGATGATCCCGCCGTTCACGAACCTCCTCATCCAGATGCTGAAGGCGACGCCGCTGCTGTGGCTGATCTCGGTGGCGGATCTGACGACGGTGGTCCAGACGCTGCGTGACCGCACCGGCGAGACGGTGCCCGCGTATCTGACGCTGCTGGTCCTGTACTTCGTGCTGGCGTGGCTGCTGACGGCGGGGATGCGGGTGCTGGAGCGGCACGCCGCTGCCCGCCTCGGACGAACCTCGATGGCCATGAGCGGGGGGCGCTCGTGAACTACCAATGGGACTGGGAGGCCGCCCGCGAGGCGCTCCCCCTGCTGCTCGAAGGCTTCAAGACCACTGTCCTGGCAACGGTGTTGGGCACGCTCGTCGCCGCCGTCCTCGGCCTCGCGCTCGCGATCGGCGGGCGTGCGCCCAGCCGCTGGGTGACGTTCCCCCTCAAGGCCGTCCTGGAGTTCGTGCGCTCCACCCCGCTGCTGGTCCAACTCGTGGGCGCGTACGCGGTGTTCACCACCGTGTCACCACTGACGATCGGCGTCGCCGTGCTCGGCATCCACTACTCGGCGTACCTCGCGGAGGTCTACCGCGCCGGTATCGACGCCGTGCCGAAGGGCCAGTGGGAGGCCGCGCGCGCCCTGTCGCTGTCGCCGTCGCGGACCTGGCGGGACGTCGTCCTGCCGCAGGCGGTCCGTACGGTGCTGCCGGCGCTCGGCAACTACGCGATCGCGATGTTCAAGGAGACCCCGTTCCTCGCCGTGATCACGGTGTCGGAGATGGTCGCGCAGGCCCGCGAGTACGGCGCCGACCACTTCGCCTACCCCGAAGCCTTCACCCTCGCCGGACTGGTCTTCCTGCTGGCGAGCTACCCGACCTCGCTCGCCCTGAGGAAGCTGGAGCAACGCCTTGGCCACTGACATCGCACCCCAGCCCCATGAAGATCCGGAGAGTTCCGTGACCGCGCCGCCGATGATCCGCTTCGAACGGGTCGTCAAGCGCTACGGCGACCACACCGTCCTCGACGAGCTGGACTTCCGTGTCGAACGCGGCCGGCACATCACGCTGATCGGCCCCTCCGGCTCCGGCAAGACCACGATCCTGCGGCTGCTGATGACGCTGGAGCGGGTGTCGGACGGCGTGATCTGGGTGGACGGCGAACCGCTGTCGCACCGGCGCGCGGACGACGGCTCTCTCAAGCCCGCCGACGAGAAGCACCTGCGGCAGGTCCGGCGAAGGATCGGCATGGTGTTCCAGCACTTCAACCTGTTCCCGCACATGAACGTCCTGCGCAACATCACCGAGGCCCCCGTGCGCGCTCTCGGGCAGCCCAAGGAGCAGGCCGAGACGCGGGCGCGGGAGCTCCTCGACATGGTCGGCCTCGCGGACAAGGCCCTGGAGCATCCGACGCGGCTGTCCGGCGGGCAGCAGCAACGCGTCGCCATCGCCCGGGCGTTGGCCATGGAGCCGGAGATCCTCCTGCTCGACGAGGTGACCTCGGCGCTGGACCCCGAACTCGTCTCCGGCGTCCTGGACCTGCTGCGGGAGATCGCGTCCACGACCGACATCACCCTGCTGTGCGTCACCCACGAGATGGGGTTCGCGCGGGACGTCTCCGACGAGGTCCTGATGTTCGACGCGGGGCAGGTCGTGGAGGCGGGGAGCCCCGAGCAGCTCTTCAACGCGCCGAGCCACCGCCGTACGCGGGAATTCCTGAGCGCCGTCCTGTGAACTCCCGTACAGCAGCGCGCAGTCCGCCTGACCGCTCCCCCGCACGTTCCCCTGTTCCCGACCCTAGGGACCCATGCCCTTTCAGCCTGCCCTGACCATCGACCGACCGACCGTGGACGACGGTGCCGCGCTGTGGCGCATCGCCCGTGACTCCCGGGTACTCGACCTCAACTCCCCCTACAGCTACCTCCTGTGGTGCCGCGACTTCGCGGACACCTCGGCCGTCGCTCGGCACGAGGGCGACCCCGTCGCCTTCGTCACCGGCTATCTGCGGCCCGAGCGGCCCGGGACCCTCTTCGTCTGGCAGATCGCCGTGGACGACGCCCATCAGGGGCGGGGCCTCGCCGGTGCACTGCTCGACGCGCTGACCGTACGGGTCGCCGCGTCCTCGGTGGAGACCACCATCACGCAGGACAACGCGGCCTCGCGCGCGCTGTTCGCGTCGTACGCGGCGCGGCACGGCGCCGGTGTCGAGGAGACCGTGCTCTTCGACGACGAACTCTTCCCCGGCGACGGGCACGAGCCCGAGGTGCTGCACCGCATCGGCCCCCTTCGCTGACTCACCCCCCACACCCTGTGTCTGGAGTACCCGCATGACCACCATCGAGACGCCCCTGAGTACGTTCGAACTGCTGGAGTCCGAGGTCCGCAGCTACTGCCGCGGCTGGCCCGTCGTCTTCGACCAGGCGCGCGGCAGCCATCTGTGGTCCGAGGACGGGCGCCGCTACCTGGACTTCTTCGCCGGTGCCGGTTCCCTCAACTACGGCCACAACAACCCCGTACTGAAACGCGCGCTGCTCGACTACCTGGAGAACGACGGCATCACGCACGGCCTGGACATGGCGACCACCGCCAAACGGGCCTTCCTGGAGAGCTTCCACGACCTCGTCCTCAAGCCGCGCGACCTGCCGTACAAGGTGATGTTCCCGGGGCCGACGGGGACCAACGCGGTGGAGTCCGCGCTGAAGCTGGCGCGCAAGGCGAAGGGGCGGGAGTCCGTCGTCTCGTTCACCAACGCCTTCCACGGGATGACGCTGGGCTCGCTCGCGGTCACCGGGAACGCGTTCAAGCGGGCCGGGGCGGGGATTCCGCTGGTCCACGGGACGCCGATGCCGTTCGACGACTATCTCGACGGGCAGGTCCCGGACTTCCTGTGGTTCGAGCGGCTCCTCGCGGACACCGGGTCCGGGCTGAACCATCCGGCGGCCGTCATCGTGGAGACCGTGCAGGGCGAGGGCGGCATCAACGTCGCCCGGCCCGAGTGGCTGCGCGGGCTCGCGGCGCTGTGCGAGCGGCACGACATGCTGCTGATCGTCGACGACATCCAGATGGGGTGCGGTCGTACGGGGTCGTTCTTCTCCTTCGAGGAGGCGGGGATCACGCCGGACATCGTGACCGTGTCGAAGTCCATCAGCGGGTACGGGCTGCCGATGGCGCTCACCCTGTTCAGGCCCGAGCTGGACCTGTGGGAGCCGGGTGAGCACAACGGGACGTTCCGGGGCAACAACCCGGCGTTCGTGACGGCGACGGCCGCGCTGCACGCGTACTGGGCCGACAAGGAGACGGAGCTGCGGACGGCGCGGCTCGGTGAACACGTCGAGCAGCGGCTGCTCGCGCTGTGCGCGGAGCACACGGGGACGTCCTGCCGGGGGCGCGGGCTGGTGTGGGGGGTCGAGTTCGAGGACCCGGCGCGGGCGTCCGAGGTGTGTGCGCGGGCCTTCGAGCGGGGGCTGCTGCTGGAGACGTCGGGGCCGGAGGGGGAGGTCGTGAAGCTGCTGCCGGCGCTGACGGTGAGTGAGGCGGAGCTGGACGAGGGGCTGGACATTCTCGAACGGGCCGTGCGCGCGTCGGGCTGAACTTCGGGGCGGGCGCGGAGGCCCTGCGCCCGGCAAGGCAGACACAAAGATTGGCGTAAAAATGATCATCAGATCTCTCGCGGAGATCGAGAACACCGACCGGCATGTCCGCTCCCAGTCCGGCACCTGGGAGAGCAAACGCATCGTCCTCGCCCGCGAGAAGGTCGGGTTCTCGCTGCACGAGACGGTGCTGTACGCCGGGACCGAGACCAGCATGTGGTACGCGAACCACGTCGAGGCGGTCCTGTGCGTCGAGGGCGAGGCGGAGCTCACCGACGACGAGACGGGCCTCACCCACCTCATCACCCCCGGCACGATGTACCTCCTCGACGGCCACGAGCGGCACACCCTGCGGCCGAAGACCGACTTCCGGTGCGTGTGCGTGTTCAACCCGCCCGTCACCGGCCGCGAGGACCACGACGAGAACGGCGTCTATCCCCTGCTCCTGGAGGACTGATCCCTTGGCTTCCTCTCCCGCCTAAAGGCGGGGGATTCCAGCGGTTGCCCGCTGGGGTTCCTGCTTCACCGACGACTGCCCCGTCCGGGAGGACTCCCGTTGAGGTCTTACACCGTCTCCACAGGCAGACGCCGCCAGCCCGGCGGCCAGGATGTTGCGAGCCGCGTTCACGTCGCGGTCATGCACCGCGCCACACTCACACGTCCACGCGCGGACGTTCAGCGGCAGCTTCGATGCGACCGTGCCGCAGTTCCCGCACAGCTTGCTGCTGGGGAAGAAGCGGTCGATCACGACGAGTTCACGCCCGTACCAGGCGCACTTGTACTCCAGCATGGAGCGCAGTTGCGTCCACGACGCATCACTGATGGCGCGTGCGAGGGTGCCGTTCTTCAGCAGGTTGCGGACCGTGAGGTCCTCGATCACGACCGTTTGGTTCTCACGGACGAGACGAGTCGACAGCTTGTGCAGGAAGTCACGGCGCCGGTCAACGATCCGCGCATGCACGCGGGCGACCCTGCGTCGGGCCTTCTCCCGGTTGTTGGAGCCCTTCGCCTTCCGCGACAGCTCACGCTGAGCCTTGGCGAGACGGGCGCGGTCACGGCGCTCGTGCCGTCGGTTGGCGATCTTCTCGCCGGTGGACAGGGTCACCAAGGAGGTGATCCCGGCGTCCAGGCCGACGGCCGCCGTGGTGGCGGCGGCCGGGGCGATGGTGTCCTGGCACAGCAGGGACACGAACCAGCGGCCCGCCGAATCGCGGGACACGGTCACCGTGGTCGGCTCCGTCCCCTCGGGCAGCGGACGCGACCAGCGAATGTCCAACGGCTCGGCCATCTTCGCGAGCGTCAGCTTCTCCTCGCGCCAGGTGAAAGCGGAGCGGGTGTACTCGGCCGACGCACCCGACTTCTTCCGCGACTTGAAGCGCGGATACTTCGCGCGCTTGGCGAAGAAGTTCCCGAACGCCGTCTGCAGATGGCGCAGCGCCTGCTGCAGCGGCACCGAGGACACCTCGGCCAGGAAAGCCAGTTCCCCGGTCTTCTTCCACTCCGTGAGTACGGCGGAGGACTGCACGTAGGAGATGCGGCGCTGCTCGCCGTACCAGGCCCGGGTGCGCTCCTCCAGCGCCTTGTTGTAGACGAGGCGGACGCAGCCGAACGTGCGCGACAGCTCAGCCGCCTGCTCGCCTGTGGGGTAGAAGCGGTACTTGAACGCCCGCTTGACCTGCCGCGTCACGCCTCACACCGTATCAACTTCCGTGTGGCCAGCGGGTGTCGGCCGGTGGATGGCGCACGTCGGTCCGCCCTGGCGGCGAACCGGCTTTCCCTGCCCTGCTCCGCAGGAGCTTCGTTTCCTCCCCGGTCTGAAGGCCGGGGTATCCACGAAGGACAGACCCAATGACCATGCTCACCGACCTCTACCCGAGCCGTGGCCCCCGCGAAGTCACGACCCCCCGTCAGGACCCGGTCGTCTGGTCGGCCCCCGGCACCCCCGGGCCGATCACCGCGGCCGACCTCGCCGCGTACGACACGGACGGCTTCCTCGCGGTCGACCGGCTCGTCGAACCGGCCGAAGTGGACGTCTACCGGGCGGAGTTGAACCGTCTGCTGAACGACCCGGCGGTCCGCGCCGACGAGCGCGCCATCGTCGAACCCCGCTCCGGCGAGGTCCGTTCGGTCTTCGAGGTGCACCGGATCAGCGAGGTGTTCGCCGCTCTCGTGCGCGACGAGCGCGTCGCGGGCCGGGCCCGCCAGATCCTCGGCTCCGACGTGTACGTCCACCAGTCCCGCATCAACGTCAAGCCCGGTTTCGGCGCGTCCGGTTTCTACTGGCACTCCGACTTCGAGACGTGGCACGCGGAGGACGGCCTGCCCCGGATGCGCACGGTGTCGGTGTCCATCGCGCTCACCCCCAACCTGGACACCAACGGCGGGCTCATGATCATGCCGGGCTCGCACCGGACGTTCCTGGGGTGCGCGGGCGAGACGCCCAAGGACAACTACAAGCGCTCCCTCCAGATGCAGGACGCGGGCACCCCGTCCCACAAGGCGCTCACCGGGCTGGCCGACGCGCACGGCATCCGCCTCTTCACCGGCCCGGCCGGCTCGGCGGTCTGGTTCGACTGCAACGCCATGCACGGCTCCGGCGACAACATCACCCCCTACCCGCGCTCCAACCTGTTCGTCGTCTTCAACAGCGTCGACAACGAGGCGGTGGAACCCTTCGCGGCGCCTGTACGCCGCCCCGAATTCATCGGGGCCCGGGATTTCACGCCCGTGCGCTAGGAAGTGACCGGCAGGTCTCCTCCCCCGAGGTCAGGCCCGCTTCCTGAAGACGAGCACCTCGGTGGTGGCGACCCCCATGGGGGCGAGGAAACCGGCCTCCAGGTCGCAGCCGAGGGTCTCGAAGAGGTCCACGCAGGTACGGCGGGGCATGGCTGCCGGGAAGGAGCCGTGCCCCTCGCCGCCCTGCGTGGCCCAGGTGCGCACGGCGGCCGGGTCCAGGCAGGTCTCCGTCATCACGTCGAAGACGATCCGTCCGCCGGGCCGCGTGACCCGGGCCATCTCGAAGAAGTAGCGGCAGGCGCAGAGGAAGGTCACGGTGCTGAAGACCTTGTGGGCCTGTACGAGGTCGATGGCGGCGTCGGGGGTCGGGGCGAGGCTGCACCCCTCGGTGGGGCGGGCGACCACGCCGAACGTGTTGACGAGGTGGTCGGCCCAGGGCGCCGCCGTCTCGTATATCTCGTAGCGCTCGGGCGAGCACTCCTCCAGCGTCCTTTCCAGGTACCGCCCGGACCCGGGGCCGATCTCCAGCACCGTGCGCGGGCCGTCGGCGAAGACGCCGAGCGCGCGGAGCCGGTCGATGGTGGCCCGGGTGGCGCCGGGCGTCCCGTTCATGACCTCGTCGATGTAGTCACCGACCGGCAGACCGGCCGCCCGTGCGGCATTCATCGTCGCCTCGAACGGGATGAACTCGTCGACCCCGCCCTGGATCCTGGTGCTGCGCACGATGTCGAATCCGGCGCGCCCCAGGAGCCGTTTGACTCCGGACTTCACTACAGACATTCCGCCCCCTGCTCTGTCTGCCCCGAGGCCACCACCCTCCCAGATGCTTACCTTCTTTTGTGATGAAATCCCCGATCTGTCAGCACATGGCCCCGGGTCCCGGGAAGTGCGGGCTCACGCCGGGGGCGCCGTCTCACGGGGCATCACCAGAGCCGACAGCACCGCGGGCACGGCGCCGATCAGCAGCATGACGGCCGGCCAGGAGGTGGCCGCGAGGATGCCGGGGATGACCAGGGGCGTGAGGAAGGCGCCCGCGAAGACCATGGTGTTCTCCATCCCCAGCGCGGTCCCGGAGCGCTCCTTGCCTGCCATGATCGCGATCTCGGCGTAGTGGACGCCGTGCCAGCCGCAGGAGAGCAGCCCGGCCAGGACCATGAGGGCCGCCGCGAGCCAGGCGGGCCCCGACTCGCACAGGGCGAGGGCGGCGAAGCAGGCGGCGATGATCCAGCTGTAGGCGATGACCAGGGTGCGGCGGTGCCGGCCGCCCCGCCGGTCCGTCCACCGGCCGCTCGCCACGCGGGAGACCGCGCCGAGGGCCTGGACGGCGAAGAGCAGTCCGGAGATGGTGCCGATGCCGACGTGGTGCACGGTGTGGAGGTAGATCGCGGCGAACGACAGGACGGTGAACTGGGGGAAGTCGAGGAGGAACGCGCTGATCGAGATCCGCCAGATGATCCAGCGCCGCAGCGGGCTGACGGTGGTGGCGCGGTGGCCGGCCGGCGGCAGCGGCGGTTCGTCGAGCCAGCAGACGATGACGAGGGTCGCGACGAGCGCGAACGCCGTCAGGAAGCCGTACACAGCGCGGAAGCCGACGTGCAGCGCGAGGGTGGGCAGGATGAGCGCGCCGATGGCGCCGCCGAGCGGGACGGCCGCGACGCGCAGGCTGATGGCGAAGCCGTGGCTGCCGGGCGGGAACCAGCCCATGACGGCCCGGCCCGAGGCGCTGTTGACGCAGCCGCCGAGCGCGCCGGCCAGC
>NZ_LIRL01000415.1:0-300 GCF_001419795.1 Streptomyces niveiscabiei | reverse complement strand
CGCCGAAGCGGTCGGTGAGCAGCCCCCACACGACCTCGGTGAGGGCGGCACCGCAGGTCAGGGCGGCGAGGACCACCCCGAGCTGTCCCGTGGAGTAGCGGTAGTCGCTCTGGAGGACGACCCCGGCCATGGGGATGCCCTGGAAGGCGGCGCTGAAGGCGGCCTGGGCGAGGATGCCGATGCCGAGGATGCCCCATTTGTAGCGGGGCGAGTGGGTCTTGCCCGACCGTCCGACGGGGAGGGGGCCCGCAGCGGCCTGCGGGAGGGTCTGGGTCATGGGGGGTGTCTTTCTCTCGGAGG
>NZ_LIRL01000414.1:22562-23005 GCF_001419795.1 Streptomyces niveiscabiei | reverse complement strand
GAGGCGGGGGCGGGGTGGGGATGAGCAGGGCGCTCACGACCACGCGGCTCACGAGCACGTCGTCGAGGATGTGGCGCCGGTCGCGGTCGAGGAGAGTGCGGAGGAGGTTGCCGCTGAGGTGGCTGCTCCGGTTGCTCTGCCGGCGCCTGAGTTCGAGCCTGACGAGGAGCTGTACAGCAGTGTGGCTGAGGCCGAGGCTGCGGCTACTCGGGGGCGGGGGCGTCGGCGGGCCAGTCGGCGGGTTTCCTCTCCCGGGGGTGCGGTTCGCAAGGACGCGGTGAGTGAGGTGGCTTCGGCTGCTGAGGTCGCTGCTGATCCGGTGGCTGTCGAGGATCCGGTTTCTGAGGTGCCGGCTGTCGTGGAGACGCCGGTGGTCGAGGAGACGGTGGTCGAGACGCCTGTTGTCGAGACGCCTGCTGTCGAGGCGCGTCCGCGTCGGCGGG
>NZ_LIRL01000414.1:0-22516 GCF_001419795.1 Streptomyces niveiscabiei | reverse complement strand
GGCGCCGGTTGTCGAAGAGGCGGTTGCCGCGCCTGCGCGTCCGCGTCGGCGGGCCGTGCGGGAGGTTGCGGCGCCGACGTCTTCCGAGGAGGCGGCTGTCGTCGTCGTGCCGTCGGCTGATGAGGTGGAGGCTGCGGCTCCTGCCAAGAAGACGGCTGCGCGGAAGACGGCGAAGAAGGCGACCGCGAAGAAGGCGGCTACGGCGAAGAAGGCCGCTACCGCTAAGAAGACTGCGGCTAAGAAGACGACCACGGCCGCTAAGAAGACTGCCGCGAAGAAGACGACGGCTAAGAAGGCGGCGACGAAGAAGACGGCTGCGGCTGAGCAGGCTGCTTCTCCGTCGGTGTCGGCTGCGGCTGACGAGGGCTGAGTCGAGGGTTGAGCTGAGTGGCACTTCCTGCGGAGCGTGGTGCTTCGCAGGGGGTGCCGCTTTGTGTTGTGGGGCGGGTGCGGGTTCGTTGTGGCTGGTCGCGCCCCGCGGCGGAGCCGCTAATAGATGCAGCCCCGCGCCCCTTAACGGCGATGCCCAGCCGCCAGTTGGACAGTTCCCCTGGCCCAGTTTGACCTGTACGGGGGACACCTCGTAGCCTGGGGCGTCGGCGTGCTAATGGGTGCGCCACATCCCCGTAAACCTTTCTTCCTTCCGGGTGCGGTTCGTAGTCGGGAGAGGCTGGCTGTGTTTGCGACCGGTCGGCTGGACTGCGGGGGTGCCGATTCCGAGCGAGAGAGTGAGATCCGCGTGTACGCCATCGTGCGCAGCGGTGGTCGCCAGCACAAGGTTGCTGTCGGCGACATCGTTGAGGTTGACAAGATTTCCACTGCCAAGGTTGGCGACACGGTCGAGCTCTCGACCCTGCTCGTTGTCGACGGCGAGGCTGTCACCAGCGACCCGTGGGTGCTGGCCGGCATCAAGGTCCAGGCCGAGGTCGTGGACCACCACAAGGGTGTGAAGATCGACATCCTGCGCTACAAGAACAAGACCGGCTACCGCCGTCGCCAGGGTCACCGTCAGCAGTACACGGCGATCAAGGTCACGTCCATCCCGACGGCCGCGAAGTAAAGAGGGACTGAGCAATGGCACACAAGAAGGGCGCATCGTCCACCCGGAACGGTCGCGACTCCAATGCCCAGCGGCTCGGCGTGAAGCGCTTCGGCGGTCAGGTCGTCAACGCTGGTGAGATCCTGGTCCGTCAGCGCGGCACGCACTTCCACCCGGGTTCGGGTGTGGGTCGTGGCGGCGACGACACGCTGTTCGCGCTCCAGGCCGGTGCGGTCGAGTTCGGCAAGTTCCGCGGCCGTAAGGTCGTGAACATCGTTCCGGTCGCCTGAACAGGCTGATCCGGAAGCTTTTCGCGAGGCGGACCTCACTTCCCGGTCGGGAAGGCGGGTCCGCCTTTCGCGTGTTGGTATAGGTAACACCTGTTGAGCTTTTTGGAGGCACTGACCATGACCACCTTCGTGGACCGCGTCGAACTGCATGTCGCCGCGGGTAACGGAGGTCACGGCTGTGCCTCCGTCCACCGTGAGAAGTTCAAGCCGCTCGGCGGGCCCGACGGCGGTAACGGCGGGCGCGGCGGCGACGTGATCCTCACGGTCGACCAGTCCGTGACGACGCTCCTGGAGTACCACCACTCCCCGCACCGCAAGGCGACGAACGGCAAGCCGGGCGAGGGCGGCAACCGGTCCGGCAAGGACGGGCAGGACCTGGTCCTGCCGGTCCCGGACGGCACGGTCGTCCTCGACAAGGCGGGCAACGTCCTCGCGGACCTCGTCGGCCACGGGACGTCGTACGTCGCCGCGCAGGGCGGCCGGGGCGGGCTCGGGAACGCCGCGCTGGCGTCGGCCCGCCGCAAGGCGCCCGGGTTCGCGCTGCTGGGCGTGCCGGGGGACCTCGGGGACATCGTCCTGGAGCTGAAGACCGTCGCGGACGTCGCGCTGGTCGGGTACCCGAGTGCGGGGAAGTCCTCGCTGATCTCGGTGCTGTCGGCGGCGAAGCCGAAGATCGCCGACTATCCGTTCACGACCCTGGTGCCCAACCTGGGTGTGGTGACGGCCGGTTCGACCGTCTACACCATCGCGGACGTCCCCGGTCTGATCCCCGGCGCCAGTCAGGGCAAGGGGCTCGGCCTGGAGTTCCTGCGGCACGTCGAGCGGTGCAGTGTCCTCGTGCACGTCCTCGACACGGCGACGCTGGAGTCCGAGCGCGACCCGGTCTCCGACCTCGACGTCATCGAGGAGGAGCTGCGGCAGTACGGCGGTCTGAGCGACCGTCCGCGCATCGTCGTCCTCAACAAGACGGACATCCCCGACGGCAAGGACCTCGCGGACATGGTCCGGCCCGACCTGGAGGCGCGCGGTTACCGCGTCTTCGAGGTGTCGGCGGTCGCGCACCTCGGCCTCAAGGAACTCTCCTTCGCGCTGGCCGAGTTGGTGGGCAAGGCGCGGGCCGCGAAGCCGAAGGAGGAGGCGACGCGGATCGTGATCCGGCCCAAGGCCGTGGACGACGCGGGCTTCACCGTCGTCCAGGAGGAGGACGGGCTCTTCCGCGTCCGGGGCGAGAAGCCCGAACGCTGGGTCCGGCAGACCGACTTCAACAACGACGAGGCCGTCGGCTACCTCGCCGACCGCCTCAACCGCCTCGGCGTCGAGGACGAACTCCTCAAGGCGGGCGCCCGCTCCGGCGACGGCGTCGCCATCGGGCCCGAGGACAACGCGGTCGTCTTCGACTGGGAGCCCACGGTCATGGCCGGCGCGGAGATGCTCGGCCGGCGCGGCGAGGACCACCGCTTCGACGCCCCCCGCCCCGCGACCCAGCGCCGCCGCGACAAGCAGGCGGAACGCGACGAGGCAGCCCAGGAGTTCGAGGGCTTCGAGCCGTTCTGATCCACGCCGGTCACCGAGACAGCCCGCCCACTTCCCCGAACCGGGGAGGGGTGGGCTGTCGTCTTTGTGGGAGAGCTGATTCCGAGGGGGAGTGCGTGAACCCGTACCTGCTGATCATGCCCGTCGCCGCGACGGCCTTTCTCACCTTCGCCGTGTGGCGGTGGATGTACCTGGAGCGCAAGGGGCTGCTGATTCTTCCGCCGGCCTCGCTCGCCGCCTGTTTCGGCATGGTCGTCGAGTTGGACGACCAGCAGTCCGCCCAGCAGGTGGTGGTCACCTTCTCGTTCCTCTGGACGGCGTTCGCGCTGTCGATCTTCCTGGCCCGGCACGCGTTCGCCGACTATCTCGCCGCCGCGCGGCGCGGGGTGCCGGCGGGGGAGAACTCGATCCCCCGGCGGCATGCGGTGACCTTCTGGGTGATCGTGACGACCGCCTTCGTCCTGGCGCAGCTTGTCGGCTGAGCCGGAAAGGGCCCGCCCGCCGTCCCCGTAGGGACAGTGGGCGGGCCCTTGCGAAGCGAGCCTCAGGCCACCGGTTCCGGTGACGCCTCGGGTTCCTTCTGCTTCGTCTCCTCGGTCTTCACGGAAGCCTTCGCAGCCGGTACCGCCTCCGGGAGCCGGCCCCACTTCGGCCGTGCTGCCAGCAGGGGGATGGTCATGATGCCCAGGAACATCGGGGCGAACATGTAGCGGGCCAGCGGTGCCGGGTTGGCGGCTACCACGGTCAGCTGGAGGGCGAGGGGGATGGAGAGGATGCCGACCGGGGCCCAGGAGCGGTTGCGGCGGGAGAAGATGTAGAAGACGGCGTACGCGGCGTAGCACCAGAACGCGCCCCGGAAGAGGAGCCACTGGAGCTGGGGGGTCTTGCTGGCCTTCCACGTGAAGTACGCGGCGTCGTGGAGGGTGTCGCTGAGGGGGCGGATCTTCAGCTCGTCCCGGTAGGGGCTGTTGGCCATCTCCGGGTTCCAGTCGGCCCAGCCGTAGAGGTTCTTGGGGACCGACGGGACGGAGATGAGGGTGTTGCCGGCCATCGACGCGGGGCCGGGGAAGATCCCCCAGGCGATCTGCGAGCGGCACAGGCGCGCGCCGATCATCTGGTCCGGGGTGCGTTCGAGGACGCGGCCCCACAGGTCGAGGAGCTCGGTGTTGAGCTCGGCGGCCTTCTTGCGGTTCATCGGCTTCTGCATCGCCCAGTCGGCGTTCCAGCAGTTCGCCGCGCGCCCGCTCCAGTGGGACAGCGGCGCGACCTCGGCCATGAGCTTCTTGTCGGCGGCGGTGAACGTCCAGGGCGCCTTGCCGTACACGACGGCGATGTCGGCGTAGTTGAGGGCGTACACCTGGTCCTTGGTCGGCGTCTTGACGCCGAGCGCGGGGTAGACGACGAGCTGGAGCCCGGCGGAGACGACCGCCGGGATGACGGTCGCGACGAGTATCGCGCGCCGCATCTTCGGCAGCACCAGCAGCAGCACGGGGCAGGCGATGACGGCGACGAGGAGCCCGTTGTTGCGGAACAGCCCCATCATCAGGAACCCGGCGAACAGCACGATGACCTGGTTGCGGAACACCGTGTCGTGCACCGCCTGCCGCTCCCGCATCCGGCGTACGGTGAGCCGCCCCGCCGCACCGAACGCGAGGAGCGCGCCGATGACGAACGGGACGTCCTTCCACACGAAGATGGTGAACGTGCCGATGGACGGCAGGACCGCGCAGGCGATCGCCGCGAGCGCGCTCCACTTGCCGGGGACCCCGAAGTGCCGCAGCGTGACGGCGACATAGGCGAGCGCGGCGGCCATGCCGACGGACTGCCCGAACGTCAGCAGCGCCAGGTCGCCGGTGAGCTTGATGGAGAGCCACACCAGCGCGTCGTACGCCACCGAGTGGTTGGACATCCAGTGGTTGGTGGTGACGTGCCAGACGTACGAGATGGAGTCGTAGCTCATCCCGCCCGGATAGAACGCCGCCCACCACAGCAGGAAGACGAACTGGGTGACGGCGTACACCGTGAGGGGCATGCGGCGCTTGGGCGGGATCCGCTCCCAGCGTTCGTGCAGGCTGGTCCTCATCGAGGAGACTGTGGGCACTCTCAACGCTCCGTGGCAGGTCGGTCGGGGTGCGCGAGCTCCAGCATCCGGGTGATGACCCGCTCGGCGGCGTGGCCGTCGTCCAGGTCGCAGAACATCTTCTTGAACTCGGTGTACGCGTCGGCGTAGGAGGCGTGGATGCGCTCGATGTCGCCGAGCGCCTCGATGAGTCCGTCGGATGTCTGAAGCAGCGGGCCGGGGGCCTGCCGCTCGAAGTCGAAGTAGAAGCCCCGCAGTTGGTCGCGGTAGTACTCGAGGTCGTACGTGAAGAACAGCATCGGACGGCCCGTGTTCGCGAAGTCGAACATCAGGGACGAGTAGTCCGTGACCAGGACGTCCGTGATCAGGTACAGCTCGGCGATGTCCGGGTAGCTGGAGACGTCGAAGACGAAGCCGTCCCCGGCGCCCGGGACCGCGTCGACGATGTTGGAGTGCTTGCGCACCAGCAGGACGTGGTCCTCGCCGAGCTGCTCGCGGGCCTTCTTCACGTCGACCCGCAGGTCGAACTTGTAGTTCCCGGCCCGGTAGAACTGGTCGTCGCGCCAGGTCGGCGCGTACAGCACGACCTTCTTGCCCTCCGGCAGGCCGATCCGCTCCCGCACCTTGCGCGCGAGGTCCTCGGTCTTCGGCGCGAGCAGGATGTCGTTGCGCGGGTAGCCCGACTCCAGGATCTCCCCGTCGTACTGGAAGGCCCGCTTCATGATCGGCGTCGAGAAGCGGTTCGGGGAGACGAGGAAGCTCCAGCTGGGCGTCTCCTCGGCGACCTTGGTGAGGTACTTGCGGTCGGCGAACTGGACGCTGTCGATGTCGTGGCCGATGCGCTTGAGGGGGGTGCCGTGCCAGGTCTGCACGATGACCTGGCCCTCGCGGCGCCGGATCCAGTGCGGCAGGTGCGTGTTGGTGACGATGTACCGGGAGCGGCCCAGCGCCTCGTACCAGTCGCGGCTCCACCGGCGGATCACCTTGACGCCCTCGGGGATCTGCGCCCGCTTGTCCTCGACGACCCAGATGTGCTCCAGCTTGTCGCCCCGGCGCACGAGTTCCTCGTACACGGCGCGCGGCGAGTCGGAGTACTGGCGGCCCGAGAACGACGCGTACAGCACGGTGTCGCGCAGCGGCGCGGTGCGCGCGTCGGCGTACACGCCCGTGCGCAGCTCGCGCTGGCGGAACCAGCCGAACTCGTCGGGCAGCAGGTCGGGCGCGGCCTCGATGAGGAGGCGGTCGAAGAAGCGGTGGGTGAGGGCGTAGTCCCGGCCGCGGACGGCGAACCGCAGCGGGAGCGTGCCGAGCGCGGCCGGGGCGACGCGCAGCGGCACCTCCGTACGGCTCTCGGCGGCGCGCGCCGTCAGGTACCAGCGGCCCTGCCGCAGCGGGACCTCGCTGAGGCTGTCCGGGACGGGCAGGAACTCGGCGCGGAAGACGCCGTCGACGAGGGTCGCCGGGGCGGAGTGCTCCTCGGAGTGGCGGCTGTGCCGCATGACGATCTCGACGGGCTCGTCCACCGTCACCGGCAGCGCCCCGGCGAGCGTGATGCGCCCCTCGGGGTCCACGGACAGTTCGGTGATCGCGGGCTGCGCGGCCTGCGTGCGCAGCGCGAGGCGGCCCACGCCGTCGTCGGCGACGGACACCGTGCGCCCGCCCCAGACGGGCTCGCCGGCGACGGGGTACTGGCCGGTGAGGCCGCCCTCCTTCGGCGTGACGGCGACGGGGTGGAAGCGGCCGTCCACCGACATCTCGGCGGTCCACTTGTCGGTGAGGTCCCAGTTGCCGAGGTCGCGGCCGTCGACGGCGAGGTCGGCGAGCGGGACGCGCGCGGTGAACGTCGTGCCGGCGCGCTCCACGTCGTAGGCCAGCGTCGCCTGCGTCGAGCCGTGCGTGAGGCGCAGGCCGAGCTTGCCGCCGACCGCCTCGTGGCCCAGCGTGCCGGTCAGCTCCAGGACGCCGTCCTCGGCCCGGTGGCCGGTGAGCTTGGCGCGGACCCGCTCGACGCGCAGGTAGATGTGGTCGTCGGTGACGAACGGCACGACCCGGACGTCCTGCTCGACCCAGTGCGGCACGGGGCTCTCGGCGCTGCCGCTCTCGCCGGCCTTCAGGCGGGTGCGGCGCACGATGCCCTGCTGGACGGTGGCGACGGTCAGCCGCCACACGCCGTCCCGCCAGCCGCCGCGCGCCTTGAACTTGCGCGGGTCGAGGTCGAGGGAGAACCCGGACCAGTCGTAGTTGTGCAGCGACTGCCCGGACGTCTGCGTGGCGCGGGCCGCCTGGACGCGGTTCGGGCGGACCAGGACGGTGCGCCGGCTGCCGTTCTCGCGCAGCATCAGGACGCGCAGCGCGGTCGGCTGGGGGCGCTCGGCGGCCAGGTTGCGGATGTAGGCGTGGCCGGTGATGCGCAGCTTGCCGGAGTCCCAGACGATCTCCTCGGCGCGGGCGCGCGCCGAGAAGTCCGTGTCGACGCGCAGCACCGAACGCGGCACCGCGCCCTTGCCGGACAGCACCGGGTAGTCGGCGAAGTGCTTGAGGCCTTGGCGGACCACCGGGACCGCGCGGCCGGTCTCCCGCTCGTAGGCGAGGAGGTCCATCAGCTCGTCCAGGCGCTTCTCCTGGATGAGGTGGCACTTCAGGCGCAGCGAGACGGGCAGCCGGGGGAAGACCGCGGGGTCGACGCGGCCCAGGAAGTCGGCGGCGCCCGTCATGAACAGCTCGCGGAACTCGTCGCCCGCCTCGTCCAGCACGCCCATGAACAGGGGGAGTTCGTCGGTGATGAAGATCTCGTCGTACCAGCGCTTGTGCGCCGCGTACTTCTCGCCGGGCTGCGAGGCGAGGAAGCGGCTCACCGAGTCGCAGGAGCGGATGCGGTCGCGGACGTTGACGGGCTCGGTGCGCCGCTGGGTGATCGAGGGGGCGCCGCCGGTGCGCTGGCGCCACAGGTAGACCGGCTCGCCCAGCACGTCGACCGCCTTGGCGAGGAAGTGCGCGGGGAGGGTCACCGGGGCGTCCTCGTAGAGGATGCCGGGGAACTCGAAGTGGTGCTTGTCCCAGAAGGAGCGGCGGAAGACCTTGTTCCACGCGGTGCGGTCGTAGACGAGGTCCTTGTCGCGGCTGATGTGGGTGCGCTCGCGGTCGGTGCGCAGCCGCTTCTGGTGCAGCGGGGAGGTGAGGATCTCGCCGGCCTTCAGCAGGTTGACGTTCCCGCTGGCGAAGTCCGAGCCCGTCTTGTCGAGGCTCGCGATGAACCGCTCGTACGCGTCCGGCAGGACGATGTCGTCGCTGTCGACGAACGCGACGAACTCCGTGCCGTCGGTGAGGTGCGCGACACCCGTGTTGCGGGCCGGGCCGAGGCCCTGGTTCTGCTGCGGGACCACTCTGATCCGGTCGTCCTTCGCGGCCCACCGCTCGGCGATCGCGAGGCTGCCGTCCGTCGAGCCGTCGTCCACGACGACGGCCTCCCAGTCGGTGAACGTCTGGTCCGTGAGCGACTGAAGGCACTCGTCGAGGAACAGTTCCACGTTGTAGACGGGAACGACAACTGACAGACGGGGAGGCATCGGGGTACTGCGCCTTTCTCAGGAAACCGATCGCGAAACAGCTTCAAGCCGGACACGTAGCTCTTAGCCTCGCACGGGAGGCTCCGGTTCCTGCCCCAGGAAGACGCGTCGTACGACCCGCTCCGCCGCCCGCCCGTCGTCGAACTCGCAGAACCGGCGCCGGAACTCCCCGCGGGCCTTCGCGGAGGTGTCGTCGGACCAGCGGCCGGAGCGGAAGACGTCGATGAGGTCGTCGCGGGTGGCGACCACCGGTCCGGGGGACACCGAGTGGATGTCGAAGTAGGTGCCGCGGGTGGCGCGGTAGACGTCCCAGTCGTTGGCGTACAGGACGATGGGCCGGTCGAGGAGCGCGTAGTCGAACATCAGGGACGAGTAGTCCGTGAGGAGGCAGTCCGCGGCGAGGTACAGCTCCTCGACGTTCGGGTGGCCGCTGACGTCGATGACGCCCTCGCTGCTGCCGTGCGAGGTGTCGAGGTTGAAGTAGTGGGCGCGCACCAGGACCGTGAACCCGGCGCCGATGCTGTGCGCGAAGTGCTCGACGTCCAGCAGGGGCTGCGGCGTCGACTGGTAGTCGCGGTGGGTCGGCGCGTACAGGACGACCTTCTCGTCCGGCTCCAGGCCCAGCTTGGCGCGGGCCTTTGCGCGGTCCTCGTCGGTCGCGTTCGCGAGGACGTCGTTGCGCGGGTAGCCGTAGTCGAGGGACGTGTACGCGGTCGACGGGTAGGCGCGGTCCCAGACGGCGGTGGTGAAGCTGTTGGAGGAGACGCTGTAGTCCCAGCGGTCGACCCGGTCCATCAGCAGCCGCATGTCCAGCTCGGCGGCGCCCAGCGGGTATTCGACCTGGTCGACGCCCATCCGCTTGAGCGGCGTGCCGTGGTGGGTCTGCACGAAGACCTGGCCGCGCCGCTTGACGACCTTCGTCGGGAAGTTGACGTTGTTGACGAAGTACTGCGAGCGCGCCATCGCCCGCCAGAACCCGAACGACCCCGGGTGCACGGTCGGCGTCCCGGCCGGCGGCCGGTTGCGCGGGCTCGGCTTCAGCACCCACGTCGGCTTCACGTTCGGCGCCAGCTCCCGCAGCTTCTGGTCGATCGCCGCCGGGTTGCAGGCGTAGTCGGCGTTCCAGTACGCGGCGAACACCGCCGTGTCCTTCTTCACCGGCAGCATCCGCTGCGCCCGGTAGTACGTCATCAGGACGGCCGTCCGCACCGGCTTCTTCAGCCTGGCCGCCGCCCGGTACGCGCTGCGCGCGGGCCTGCGCAGCCGGTTCGGCAGCCGGTTCGCGACCCGCCGCACGCCCGACCTGGCCGGCTTCTTCGCGGAGTCCCGGTGGCCCGCCGGGCGGTGCCGGCGCTCGGCCTCCAGGCGCCGGCCCCGGAACTCGGCGCGGGCGCCCGCGGGCAGCCGGCCCGGCATCCGCTCGATGACCCCGAGATGGAACGCCATCCGCTCGAACAGCGGACCGCGCCAGCGGTCGAACTCGGGGTGCGCGGCGAGGAACCCGAAGACCAGGTCGTACTGGTCGAACACCTCGAAGTGCTTACGGCTCGCCGACGACAGGATCGACCCCTGCCGCCGCTGCCGGTAGTGCACGCACACCCGGTCCAGCACGGCGATCGACTCGGCGGCGACCAGCACCGGATACGTCCACGGGGTGTCCTCGTAGTACCCGGTCGGGTACACGAACCCCCACCGCTCGACGAAGTCCCGCCGGTACGCCTTGTTCCAGGCGACCTGGAGCAGTTCGAGGAGCACCGGGTGGTCGTCGAGCGCGAACGCGCCCGCCGGGGCGTCGGTGAGCGCCTTCCGCTTGGCGTTCGGCGTGACCCGGCCGTCCCAGTACGTACGGTCGTAGTCGTAGACCAGCAGCTCCGGGTCGCCGGTGTCCTCGAGGCGGCCCGCGATGGCCTGGAGCGAGCCCGGCAGCATCACGTCGTCGCTGTCCAGGAAGATCAGGTACTCGCCCCGCGCCCGCTCCATGCCCGCGTTGCGCGCCCGGCCGAGCCCGACGTTCTCGGTGAGCTGGACGGCGATCACGCGCGAGTCGGCCGCCGCGTATTCGGACATGATCTCGCCGCACGAGTCCGGCGACGCGTCATTGACCGCGATGACCTCGAAGTCCCCGTACGCCTGCTCCAGCACGGAGTCGAGGCAGTCGCGCAGGTACGCCTCCACGCCGTACGCCGGCACGACGATGCTGAAACGGGGGGACCGGTCTTCGGAGCCAGTGGCAGTCATAGAGGGTCAGTAGCTTTCGCGACGGAGGAGGAACGGGCCTCGGACGGGAGGAGGGGGCTCGGCGGAGTGGGGTTCCACGAACCCCCGGACATCGGGTGGTTCTTTGCGGTTCCTTGGCCGTTCACTCGGCCCGGGTCAGCGCGTACCCCAGCAGCCGGCGCACCGCGTCCGAGCGCCGGTGGCGCAGGGCGCCCGGCAGCATCGTCAGCGCGTGCAGCCGCATCGACAGATGACGGCGAGCCGCCTTGGCGGCCTTGTGCCAGCCGTGCCGGTCCAGATCGTCGGCGACCTCGTTGAAGAACCGCACCGCCTCCCCGAACCGCGACCCGGTCGCCGCCTCCGCTGAGGACAGGGACGCCGAGTGGCGGCGGTAGCGGAACGCCGGGGCCGGGTCGACGACGAGGGACTCGCCGCGCCGGATCAGCTCGATGATCAGCGCCAGGTCCTGGATGACGGACAGCTCCTCGCGGAACCCGACCGCCTTGACCGCGTCCGTGCGCCAGCAGATCGACGGGAAGTACAGCCAGTTCCCGCCCAGCAGGTTCGCCGCCAGCGGCTCGCCGGACAGCACCAGGCGCTTGCCGTCACTGGTCTTCGGCGCGTACAGGCGCCGCTTCACCTCGTCGCCGAGCGTCGTCACCGGCTTGCCGTGCTCGTCGATGACCTCGACGCCCGGCTGGTAGATCGCGGCGCCGGGCTCGGCCTCGATCGCCGCGCGCAGCGTCGCGACGTACGTCGGCATCATCAGGTCGTCGCTGCCGAGCATCGTGAAATGGGTGGCCTCGACGAGGTCCACGCACTTCTGGAAGTTGCGGGTGATGCCGAGGTTGACCTCGTTGCGCAGGTAGCGCACCCGCTCGTCGCCGAGGGAGGCGAACCACTCGGGGACGTCCGGCTCGCGGCCGTCGTCCACGACGGTCAGCCGCCAGTCCTTGTCGGTCTGGTCCAGCACGCTCTGCACGGCCGCCTGCATCAGGGCGGTGTCGCCGTAGTGCGGCAGCATGATGTCGATGGTCACGAGGCCTGCTTCTCCCGTGCCTTCTGCTGGGACCGCTTGCGCGCCGGACCCAGCGCCGAGCGGCGGCTGAAGGCCAGCAGCAGGATCATCCCGATCCGGCCCAGGTACATCGTCGCCTTCCACGGCGACTGGCTCGGCGTACCGGTCGTGCGCGCCCGCATCGCGACCGGCACCTGCTCGACCTTGTACCCGGCGCGCACCACGGCGATCGTCGACTCGACGGTGTCGCCCAGGTACTCCACGGGGTACCAGCGCGCGAACGCGTCGATCAGGTCGGGGCCGCAGGCCCGGAAGCCCGAGGTGACGTCGGTCAGCTTGGTGCGGGCCATCCGCGACAGCCAGAACGCGAGGACGAGCATCGCCCAGCGGCGCGGCCCGCGCGCCTCGTACTCGCCGGTCCCCGCGAACCGGGCGCCCATCACGAGGTCGGCGCCCGCGTCCAGGCGCGCGATCAGCTCGGGCACGTTGCGCGGGTCGTGCTGGCCGTCCGCGTCGACCTGGATGGCGACGTCGTAGCCGCGGTCGTGCGCGAACTTGTAGCCGGCGCGCATCGCGCCGCCCACGCCGAGGTTGTACGGCAGCTTCATGACCGTCGCCCCGGCCGCGCCCGCGACCTTCGCGGTCTCGTCGCCCGAGCCGTCGTCCACCACCAGGATGTCGACACCCGGCAGCGTCGCGTAGACCTCCTTGACGACGTCGGCGACGCCCTCGGATTCGTTCCACGCGGGCATGATGATCAGGACGCGCTTGCCGTCGATCACTTGAGCCTCCCCGAGTCCCCCGAGGCGACGGTCGTCTCGCCCTCGGACAGTTGTTGACGCAGTTCCTGGACGTCGATGCGCAGCAGCGCGACTTCCTCGGAGAGCGTGCGCCCCTCTTCTTCGAGGTGCCCGACCTCCCAGCTGAGCTGGAGGCAGACGATGAAGAGGAAGGCGACGCTGAGGAAGAGGATGAGGCTCACACCCGAGCGGACCCCGACGTTGCGCGCCACCCAGTCCAGGCCCGAGGGGAAGAAGCCGAGCGGGATGATCACCATGCCGGTGAACACCCACAGGAACGCGTACTTCTCCTTGAGCTTGCGGCGGCGCAGGAGTTCCACGATGCAGAGCACCAGGAAGACGCCGGTGACCGAGGTCAGCATCCACAGTTGCATGGCTAGAGGGCCTGTCTACTCTTCCGGAAAGGTGGACGGCCACAGAAAGGGGGGCCGTCGGACTGTGATCCACTGCCCGTCACGTTGACTACCCAGAGCGAGGGGAAGATGGTCACTCTCGTCAGTGCGGCGAACGGTAGCCTACACGAGCTCGAACAACGAGTGTCATGAAGGCGACGACAGCGAAAGACCCCGCCGCGTACGCCACCTCCACCCGCGTCCGCAGCTCCAGCGAGCTGAACGTGACCGCCAGCAGCACCGCCGTGCCGACCACCCACGCCAGCAGCTGCTTGCGCGCGCCCCCGCTCGTCAGCAGGGCCTGGCCGAGCACCATCGCCAGCATGTACAGGGTCGTCCCCAGCGACAGCCACGCGAAGTCGACGCCCGTCAGCACGTCCGGCGCCCCGAACAGCGCCGGCAGCAGCGCCGGGCCCAGCGCGGTCGCGCCGATCCCGCCCGCGACCCCGAGACCGCCGGTGACCGTCGCCGCCCGCAGCAGGAGCCGCCGGTAGCCCGCCCAGTCCTGCTCCGCCGCCGCCGAGGAGAGCCCCGCCAGCAGCGACACCTGGAACGCCCCGAACACGAACAGCGGGACCCGGGCCACCACCAGCGCCGACAGCAGCGCCGCGACCAGCGCGTCGTCGTTCGTGGAGATCAGCTTGGTGCTGATCACCGCGATGTTCACGAGGAGCTGCGCGAGCAGCGTCGAGCCGACCAGCAGGCCCAGGTGCTCGATCAGGTCCCGCCAGTGCGCCGGGGTGCCGTGGTGGCTGCCGCTCAGCACCGGCTTGATCGTCAGCAGCACGGCGAGCAGGGGAGCGACCGTCAGGACGGCCGCGAACGCGAACACCGACTTCACGCCGGCCACCGCGAGGATCCCCGGCAGCACGATCCTGAACGCGCCGTCCAGGCCGAGCTGCGTGCCGTACGCCTGGAAGCGGCCCAGGCCCGCCAGGACGCCGCGGGTGACGTACGCGATCGCGAGAGCCGCGAACGCGCCGCCCAGGGCGAGGACCAGGGCCTCGTCGCCGTGGAAGAAGACGTCCGCGACCTTCGCCGAGAACACCGCGAGCGGCACCAGCACCAGGGCCAGCAGCCCCAGCGACAGCGCGGCGCCGCGCCGCAGCACCGGGGCCACGCCGTCGCCGTGCACGACACGGGACGCCACGAGCCGGGTGATCTCCTGCTCCACCGGGAAGAACAGGCCGAGCCCGATCGACGACACGACCGTCCACAGCACGGAGAAGCTCGCCATGTCGTCGACGTCGAGCGTGTGCCCGGCCGCCGCGAGATGCACGTAGCTGGCGACGCCGAGCAGCGCCGTCCCCGCCCCGACGAACGCCGTGCCGGACGGCAGGGCGGTGGTGATGCGGTCGAGGAGGCTCACCCGAGGTACTCCGCGAGCTGAGCCCTCCAGTCGGGCTGCACGGCAATACCGGCCGCGGCCCAGCGGTCGTGCGCCAGCACGCTGTACGAGGGCCGGCGGGCCGGCCGCACGAACTTCTCCGACGTCGTCGGGCGCACCCGCTCCGGGTCCAGGCCCGACAGCTCGTACGCGGCACGCGCCAGGTCGAACCAGGTCGCCGTGCCGGACGCGGTGCCGTGGTAGACCCCGGCCGGGGCGTCGCTCTCGCCGAGCGCCGCGATCTGCCGGGCCAGGGCCACCGTCCACGTCGGCTGGCCGCGCTGGTCGTCCACGACCTCGACCGTGTCCCGGGACTCGGCGAGCTTCAGCATCGTCGAGACGAAATTGCGGCCGTGGGCGCCGTACAGCCACGCCGTGCGCACGATGTATCCGGAATCCGGCAGCGACATCTTCACGGCATTCTCACCCACCAGCTTCGCCCGGCCGTAGGCGTTGACCGGAGAGGTGGGGGAGTCGTGGCGGTAGGGCTCGGTGGCGTCGCCGGGGAAGACGTAGTCGGTGGAGATGTGGATCAGCTTCCGCCGCCCGGGAGCGCACGCCTGCGCCAGGACGCGTACGGCTTCGCCGTTGACGAGGGTCGCCCTCGCCTCGTCGGCCTCCGCGCCGTCGACGTCGGCCCAGGCAGCCGCGTTGACCACCACGTCGTGCCCCTCGACGGCCGCGCGGACCGCCGCCGGGTCGGTGATGTCCAGGTCAGCGCGGGTCAGCGCGGTGACCTCGCCGGCCGAGCCCTTCAGGGTGGCCACGAGGTCCCGGCCGAGCATCCCGCCCGCGCCGGTGATCAGCCAGCGCGTCATGCCGGAAGCGCCGCCTTCGCCTTGAGCGGCTCCCACCAGGCGCGGTTGTCGCGGTACCACTGGACGGTCGAGGCGAGACCCTGCTCGAAGGTCACCAGCGGCTCGTAGCCCAGCTCGGTGCGGATCTTCTCGATCGACAGGGAGTAGCGCAGGTCGTGGCCCTTGCGGTCCTCGACGTGCTCGACCATGTCCCAGCCCGCGCCGCAGGCGTCCAGGAGGAGACCGGTCAGCTCCTTGTTGGTCACCTCGGTGCCGCCGCCGATGTGGTAGACCTCACCCGGCCGGCCGCCGCGCAGGACCATCTCGATGCCCCGGCAGTGGTCGGAGACGTGCAGCCAGTCCCGGATGTTCAGGCCCTCGCCGTACAGCGGGACCTTCTTGCCGTCCAGCAGGTTCGTCGTGAACAGCGGGATCATCTTCTCCGGGAAGTGGTACTGCCCGTAGTTGTTCGAGCACCGGGTGACGACGACGTCCATGCCGTGCGTGCGGTGGTAGGACAGGGCCAGCAGGTCGGAGCCCGCCTTCGACGCCGAGTACGGCGAGTTCGGGGCCAGCGGCCAGTCCTCGGTCCAGGAGCCCTCGCTGATCGAGCCGTACACCTCGTCCGTGGAGACGTGCACGAAGCGGGCCACGCCGTGCCGCTTGGCGGCGTCCAGCAGGACCTGCGTACCCAGCACGTTCGTCGTGACGAACGGGGAGGAGTCCGCGATCGAGCGGTCCACGTGGGACTCGGCCGCGAAGTGCACGACCGCGTCCTGGCCGCGCATCACGTCGTCGACCGTGGCGTACTCGCGGATGTCGCCGTGGACGAACGTGTAGCCCGCCTTGTCCGCGACCGGGGCCAGGTTCTCCTGGTTGCCGGAGTAGGTCAGGTTGTCGAGAACCGTGACCTGTGCGCCCTCGCCCGAGGGGAGCTCGTTCAGAAGCAGGGCCCGCACGAACTGTGACCCGATGAATCCGGCGCCGCCGGTGACAAGAATCCTCATAAGAACCCGCATTCTAGGCCGTCGGCATGGGTACTGTTCCGTGCCTGTTGTCGCTCTGTTTGTTGTGCGAACTGTGCCCGATGAGGTCGGTGCCGGGACAATCGGGGGTCCCCACCTGCCGTAGGGTGCTTGTCCATGCGTGGAATCCTGCTCGCCGGTGGTACCGGTTCCCGACTGTGGCCGATCACCCGTGCGGTGTCGAAACAGCTCATGCCGGTCTTCGACAAGCCGATGATCTACTACCCGCTGACCACCCTCGTGATGGCCGGCCTCAGGGACATCCTGATCATCACCGGACCCGACGAACGCCCCCAGTTCGAGCGGCTCCTCGGCGACGGCTCCGACTGGGGCCTCAACATCGAGTTCGCCACGCAGGAGAAGCCCAACGGCATCGCCGAGGCGTTCCTCATCGCCGAGGACTTCATCGGGGACGAGCCCGTCGCCCTCATCCTCGGCGACAACATCTTCCACGGCGTCGGCCTCGGCCGGCAGCTCGCGCGCTACGCCGAGCCCGAGGGCGGCGTCGTCTTCGCGCACGCCGTCTCCGACCCGACCGCCTACGGCGTCGTCGACTTCGACGAGGACGGCCGCGCCCGCTCCATCGAGGAGAAGCCCGCGCGGCCGAAGTCCCGGTACGCCGTCCCCGGGCTCTACTTCTACGACAGCCGCGTCGTCGAGATCGCCAAGGGGCTCGCGCCCAGCGCGCGCGGCGAGCTGGAGATCACCGACGTCAACAAGTACTACCTCGACCGGGGCGAACTGCACGTCTCCGTCCTCGACCGGGGCACCGTCTGGCTCGACACCGGCACCTTCCAGTCCCTCGTCCAGGCCTCCGAGTTCGTCCGCGTCGTCGAGGAACGCCAGGGCATGAAGATCGGCTGCCTCGAAGAGGCCGCCTGGCGCGCCGGGTTCATCGACGACGCGCAGCTGCGGGCGCTGGCCGAGCCGCTGACCAAGAGCGGGTACGGCGACTACCTGCTCGACCTGCTCACGTACGAAGCCTGAGAGCCTGAGAGAAGGACCCTGTTTTCATGAAGGTCAGCCCCCTTTCCATCGAGGGTGCCTGGGAGTTCGTGCCGCGGCAGTTCGGTGACGCCCGCGGCATGTTCATGGAGCTGTACAAGGCCGAGCGGCTGGAGGAGGCGGTCGGCCACGCCCTCGACCTGCGGCAGGCCAACCTCTCCGTCTCGGCGGCCGGAGTCGTGCGCGGCATTCACTTCGCGGACGTGCCGCCCAGCCAGGCCAAGTACGTCACCTGCGTCAAGGGCGCCGTCCTCGACGTCATCGTCGACATCCGCGTCGGCTCCCCGACCTTCGGCACCTGGGAGGCCGTCCGCCTCGACGACGAGACCCGCAACGCCGTCTACCTCTCCGAGGGCCTCGGCCACGGCTTCTGCGCGCTCACCGAGGGCGCGACCGTGACCTACCTGTGCTCCGAGGGGTACGCACCCCAGCGGGAACGGGGGCTGCACCCGCTGGACGCGGAGATCGGCATCGAGTGGCCGGTCTCCGGCGAGCCGGAACTGTCGGAGAAGGACGCGCAGGCACCGACGCTGGCGGAGGCGCTGGAGCAGGGGATCTTGCCGCGTTACGAAGACTGCGTGGCATACCGGCGCTCGTTGAGTTGAGGTTTTTCAGGGGCGCGGGGCTGTATCGATTTGCGGCTCCGCCGCGCGGGCGCGAGCAACCACCCACGGCCCGCACTGTGAAACACAAGCGCAACCCGGCAGCTCCTCACGTACATTGCAAATCCGGTGCCATGCAGCAAGACCAGTGAGGACACGCACGTGACACGGCTAAGGCCGCCGGTGGCAAACGCACGGCGAATCGTCGTCAAAGTCGGTTCTTCCTCCCTCACCACCGCCTCCGGCGGCCTCGACGCCGACCGGGTCGACGCGCTCGTCGACGTCCTGGCCAAGACCCGCAGCGGCGGCGAGAAGGAGATCGTCCTGGTCTCGTCCGGCGCGATCGCGGCGGGCCTCGCCCCGCTGGGACTGCGCCGCCGCCCCAAGGACCTGGCCCGCCAGCAGGCGGCGGCGAGCGTCGGCCAAGGGCTCCTCGTCGCCCGCTACACCGCCTCCTTCGCCCGCTACGGCGTCCGCGTCGGCCAGGTCCTCCTCACCAGCGACGACATGAGCCGCCGCGCCCACCACCGCAACGCCTCCCGCACCCTGGACAAGCTCCTGGCGATGGGCGCGTTCCCGGTCGTCAACGAGAACGACACGGTCGCCACGGACGAGATCCGCTTCGGCGACAACGACCGGCTCGCCGCCCTCGTCGCCCACCTCGTCCACGCCGACCTCCTCGTCCTCCTCTCGGACGTCGACGGCGTGTACGACGGCGACCCCGGCAAGCCCGGCACGTCGAGGATCGCGGAGGTCCACGGACCGGCGGACCTCGCGCACGTGGAGATCGGCAGCACGGGCAAGGCGGGCGTCGGCACGGGCGGCATGGTCACGAAGGTCGAGGCGGCCCGCATCGCCGCAGCGGCCGGCATCCCCGTCGTCCTGACCAGCGCGGTCTTCGCCGCCGAGGCGCTCACCGGGGGCGACACGGGGACGTACTTCCACCCCGCGGGCAAGCGCTCCGCCGACCGCCTCCTGTGGCTCCAGCACGCCTCGACCCCGCAGGGCTCGCTGACCCTGGACGACGGCGCGGTCACGGCCGTCGTGGAGCGCCGCACGTCGCTGCTCCCGGCGGGCATCGCGGCCGTGGAGGGCGACTTCAGCGCCGGGGACCCGGTCGAGCTGCGGGACGCGAGCGGGCGGGCCGTGGCGCGGGGGCTGGTCAACTTCGACGCGAAGGAGATCCCGCAGCTGCTCGGCAGGTCGACGCGGGAGCTGGCGCGGGAGCTGGGGGCGGCGTACGAGCGGGAGGTCGTGCACCGGGACGACCTGGTGGTGCTGGCGCAGGGCTGAGGGCGGGGCGGGGCGGGGCGCACGAGGGCGCCCGGTGGGTTGTGTGACCGTCAGTTCGTCGTACGAGCAGCCCGCCCCGCATTCGAACGGTCTCCGTACCGCCGGGGGACGTTCCGTGAAAGTGCCCCGCGGACGGCGGCGGCCTGCTCAACTGTGTTCCAGGTACAAGCTGTCAAGGAGGCCGTCGTGAGTCGAACGCGCCCCGGGCCGACGGCCCGCGGGGGACTGACCAGCGTCGCGGCGGGTGAGACGTACCAGGAACCGAAGGACCTCCCCCGCCTCTGGCACGTCACCCTCAGCGTCTCCGGCGCGGCGGTCCCGGTGCAGGACCTCCGCCGGGGACTCGAACAACTCGCCCACGACCACCCCTTCCTCCTGACCAGCCGCTATGCCCCCGACCACGCGGAGATCCGCTACTGGGAGGAGGCCCGCGACCTGCACGACGCGGCGGCCGTCGCCCTGCGCCTGTGGGGCGAACACCGTCAGACGGCCGCCCTGCCCGCCTGGGAGATCGTCGGCCTGGAGGTCATCGACCGCGAGACCTACCACCAGCGGGTCGCGGAGGGCTACGGCCCCCTCCCGGCGACCCCGGTGGGCGTGCACCCGTTCTGACCCGTCTCGCGGTGTGGACCACGAGATGGACGCCCTCGTGCCGCGCACTACGCTTTCCCCATGACCACCCTCTCTCCGTACGACGCCATGTCCCCGGTCATCGAGGCCGCCTACCGGGCCAAGGCCGCCGCCGCAGATCTCGCGCCGCTGCCGAGGGCCGTGAAGGACGACGCGCTGCTCGCCATCGCGGACGCGCTGGAGGTGCGGACGGGGGAGATCGTCGAGGCGAACGCGGAGGACGTGGCGCGGGCGCGCGAGGCCGGGACCAGTGAGGCGATCATCGACCGGCTGACGCTCACGCCCGAGCGGATCCGGGCCATCGCCTCCGACGTCCGGGACGTCGTCGCGCTGCCCGACCCCGTGGGCGAGGTCGTGCGCGGCTCCACGCTGCCCAATGGCATCGACCTGCGCCAGGTCCGCGTGCCGCTCGGCGTCGTCGGGATCATCTACGAGGCCCGGCCCAACGTGACCGTCGACGCCGCCGCCCTGTGCCTCAAGTCCGGCAACGCCGTCCTGCTGCGCGGCTCGGGCTCCGCCTACTCCTCCAACTCCGCCCTCGTCCGCGTCCTGCGCGACGCGGTCGGCGGCGCCGGGCTGCCCGCCGACGCCGTACAGCTCGTGCCCGGCGAAAGCCGGGAATCCGTACGGGAGTTGATGCGGGCGCGCGGGCTCGTGGACGTCCTCATCCCGCGCGGCGGCGCCTCCCTGATCCAGACCGTGGTGTCCGAGTCGACGGTCCCGGTCATCGAGACGGGGACCGGGAACTGCCACGTGTACGTCGATGCGCAGGCCGACCTCGACATGGCGATCGACATCCTCGTCAACTCCAAGGCGCAGCGCGTCAGCGTCTGCAACGCCGCCGAGACCCTCCTCGTCCACCAGGACATCGCGCCCGAGTTCCTGCCCCGCGCCCTCGACGCCCTCGCGGAGGCCGGGGTGACCGTCCACGCGGACGAGCGGGTCATGGCGTACGCGAAGGACTCGTCCGCGACGGTCGTGGAGGCCACCGCCGAGGACTGGGAGACCGAGTACCTGTCGTACGACATCGCCGCGGCCGTCGTCGACTCGCTGGACAAGGCCGTCGAGCACATCCGGCTGTGGACCTCGGGCCACACGGAGGCGATCGTCACCACCTCCCAGCAGGCCGCGCGCCGCTTCACCCAGCTGGTCGACTCGACGACCGTCGCCGTGAACGCGTCCACCCGGTTCACGGACGGCGGGCAGTTCGGGTTCGGCGCGGAGATCGGCATCTCGACGCAGAAGCTGCACGCCCGGGGGCCGATGGGGCTGCCGGAGCTGACCAGCACGAAGTACATCGTCACCGGGGACGGGCACGTCCGCTGACGGTCCGTCCGGGGTGAGAGGCGTCTCATCGGGTGGTCGGATCTGCATACCGTCTGCCCAAACGGACCCCCCAGGTCTACTCTGGACGCGTGCCGGAGGACGTGGGGGGCACGCCGTTCCCTGACGGCGGACAGCCCGACGACGACCACGACCGCGGGGTGTCGGACGAAGAGTTCGCCTCCGTGGTCTTCGACGAGGCCTTCGTGAAGGCGGCGGTGCACCACGAGCCGTCCGCCGTCGAACGCCTCCTGGCCGCCGCCGAGGCGAGAGCCGAGGCAGAGGCGGAAGCCCGCCGCACCGGACCCCGCGCCGAGCGCTACGACGACGGCCACGGCCCCCGGCGCGACGCCGACAACCTCGACGACCTGGACGACCTGGACGACCCCGAGGTCCTCGACGCCCGCTACGGCGCCCCCGCCTCGTACGGCTTCTACGGGGCGTACGGCAAACAGGTCCGCTGGCACCGCCCCGTCGCCTGGCTCCTCGCCCTCGTCATGGGCATCGGCATGGTCGCGCTCGCCTTCACCGCCGTCTACCGGGGTGCCTCGGCGGGCAGCGGCGGCAGCCGGCAGGCACCGCCCACGTCGACCGGCGCGGACGCGACGCCGTCCGGCCCGCCGCCGGTCTCGGTGGTCCCGCAGGCGCCGTGAGCGGTTGCTGAGAACCTGTCAGAAGTTGTCCTGCGACAGGGCGTTTACCCGAGGCCCCTGAGACCTACTCTGAAGGTATGGGCGGGCCTGGAGACCCACCGGAGGGGACACCCGAGGGCACTCCTGCCGGTGGAGAGGACGAGTACCGATCCGTCGTCTTCGACGAGTCGTTCGTCCGCGCTGCCCGGCTCCAGGAGTACTCCGCGCAGGAGCGCATCGGCGACCACGCCCCCGCCGTACGGCGCCGGCCCCCGCCCTTACGCCGGGGGCTGACCCGGCAGGTCCTCTTCCTCGCCCTGCTGATCACGATCGCGTTCGGCACGGCGATCTACATGGGGGTCCGCAGCCCCTACCAGTCGCCGGGCGCCCGGCGGGCGGTCGAGCCCCTGCGGATGACCGTCGTGCCGCTCGCCCCGCAGTCCCCCGTACCCGGCGCCGCCGACGCCGGGTACCTCTTCGAGCGCAGCCCCGCCGCCGAGTTCAGGACCGGCGCCGACGGGGTCACCCTGCCCGCCGCGCGGCGCACCGCCCACTTCTCCGACAGCCAGGTCGTCACCGCGCTCACCACGGCCAAGGAGTACATCGTCCGCTCGGCCCTCTACCCGGAGGTGATTCTCGGCCAGCAGATCCGCGCGGCCCGCGTCCTCCTCGACTCCGCGCAACTCGACCAGTTCGACGCCAGCTTCACCCACCCCTCCGCCGACGGCCGCCACGCCCCCACCGGCTGGCTCGTCCGCTTCGACCCCCACCAGGTCGAGCTGGCCGACCCCGGCATCCGCGTCCGCGGCACCCTCGGCATCGCCGAGACGGACTCCGAGACCCTGGAGGTCACGGCGGACCACACCTACGTCTACGCCCTCCGCCCC